>JAIPBM010000012.1 GCA_021739695.1 Flavobacteriales bacterium
TTGGAACAGAACTAAGAAACTGGCATTGATTGAGGGTCGATTGGACGATTTACCTGATTTAGCAAAAGCGTATCGAGATAAGGATTTAGAAAACCTCGAAACCCCTTCCCTGTAGGCTTCGAGAACCTCAGCCTACGCCTGCGCGCGGTGGCCGTACCTTTAGGCTTCGAGTGCCTCAGCCTACGGCCTGCGCGCGGTGGCCGTACCCTGAAGTGTCACCCTGAGCCTGTCGAAGGGCACTCGAAGGGTACAGCGTGAGCCGACACAACAACTAACTTTGTTGAATGCACCGCCTCTGGCATATCCTACTGTTTCTCCTTCCGATGATTTCGCTTGGGCAGAATTTGGTGGTGAACGGAAGTTTTGAATACATTGATACTTGCGCTTTGGATTTTGGTGATGTATCAATTGCTGAGGAATGGCACAACCTATATGATACAGGAGAATCTATGGCAGACTTGTTCAATGAATGCTCTGACCTTGATTATCTGTCTGTTCCGGACAATATTGGTGGAACGCAATACGCGACTTCAGGTGTCGGGTATTCTGGCTTTATTCCGTTTGGGATTACGGAGGGAATTCTAGGAACGCTGAGGGAAAACCTTTTGAGAGATAGCTTGTATTATGTTTCTTTTAGCATTTCCCTAGCCGACCACTCTAAAAATGCTGTGCGAAATATTGGTCTGGTCTTTTTGGATTCGGTTGTCATATTGAATCCCGACAGCTTTTACACGGTCGTTCCAGACTTGGTTGAATTCGATTGGATTACGGACAAGGTAAATTGGCAACGTGTGGATACCGTGTACAAGGCTGGTGGATATGAGGAATATTTAGGGATTGCATACTTTCCGAACGAAAATATACATGAAACAATACCCGTTCAAGGAGGAGTTAGCAACAGCACATATTATTACGTTGATGATGTAACTGTCATACCTTACAGTGTTTGGCTTGGAGTAAATGACCCTAAATTCAATTTCTCTATTTACCCCAACCCCGCCACTTCCAACATCACCATCCAAAGCAAAACACCGCTTCCGCAGCTTTGGCTAAGTGATATGGCTGGTCGCGTGGTTTTACCTACCCTTCGGCTGCGCTCAGGGTACGCCAATATTGATGTCAGTGCATTGCCCAGCGGCATCTATCTCGTTGAGGCCATCACCGAAGACGGCCAGCGCTCGGTGCAGAAGGTGGTGGTGGAGTAAAGGTTTGTCTCCATTACATTTTTCCTTTTCTCTTTCCCCCACATTGACCCAGATACATGCTCATGCGATCTAGCTGGATCTTTTGCTTAACGAGCTGACTGCCAAGCGGGATTAGCAGGGAGTGAAGCGTTCTGTACCGTACCTCAAGCGTTCTCAGCCGTACCCCAAGCCTAACGAGCCGTAGGTCAAGCGTACCTAGTAGGGAATGATCTGTGCAGAGTTGTTCTCTAAGCATACCGAGCCGTATCCAAAGCAGACTTAGCCGTTCCTTTCCGCTCTCGTGCCATACCTGAAGCGTACCGAGCCGGGATTTTGCGGGAAGCAGCAGGCGTTTCTAAGCAAAAAAATTGGCTGTCCGGAAGGAATATATGGCCAACCAAAGCATCTGCCTGTTCGGTAAGACCACCAAAATGGCCAGCGAAATGCACTGAAGCCCCGAAAAGACCATTGGTTAAAGGAAAAAGCCTCCCCAAAACTTCAGATCGGCTTTCTAAAACTCCGCTCAGAGTAGTTTAATACTAGGCTAAATTCACTTCGCGCAAGTTCAGAAACGGGGTATTGCAGCCAAGCTCTGCAACCGTAATTATAAAAACCTCTCTGTGTAATACTCGCTACACGTCTTCCGTTCATGGCACACTATTCGCTCTACCTTCGAAAAAAATCCAATCATGACACGTTATCTCATCGCCATTCTTGCTTTTACCTTTTACCTAATACCTAACTCCTTTTCACAGCACACCGTCATCCTAAAAGATGGCTCGCAGAAAAAGGGCGAAGTGAAATCCATCTCTGGCCCAACACTTACCTTTTACACGAATGGCCGTCCGCTTGACCTGCTTATTTCGGATGTACGAACCATTCATTTCTATGATGAGGAAGCAAAAAGTGCTGCTCCTGCCGCTAGCAATCGAAAGGAGTTCAAGAATGGTTTCGACAAGATCGAATATGTGATGGAAGGCCGCACCATGACCAAGTTCCCGAAGATCGGACTCGGAACCAAGGACAACGGAGTGGTGGTGGTTGATGTGACCATCGATAAATACGGAAACGTGCTAAGTGCCGACCCAGGAGCACCCGGTTCAAAGACCACAGACGATAAATACCTGTTCGTAAAAGCACAGGCTGCGTGTCAACAAGCGAAATTCGACAACGACCCGACCGCACCGCTTTCTACCAAGGGGCAGATCTTCGTTATTTTTCCGTAGGGGATATTCTTAACCGCAAAGACGCAAAGCATGCGCCAAGAGCGCAAAGTCTTTGCGTACTCTGCGAAAAACCTCTGCGTCTTTGCGGTTAATCACTAAGGGAATATGGATAATCCATAACTTATGCATCCACTAGAAAAACCGAACACAATGAGGTTATTCCTTATCGCCCTATTGGCAATTTTTACCGTGAATACGCAAGCCCAGAACTACGGAGGTTGGTGGCAGGAAGTAGATCAGTTTACCCACGATGGCCGCCCGAAATCGGCTTTGGAAGTGGTGCAGAAGATCCACGACCAAGCGGTGAAGGATGGCAACGGTCCGCAGTTGGTGAAGGCCGTCATCCATGAGGTCAAATTCCAAGCAGATTTTGAGGAGGAAAGTCTGGTGGCGAGCATCATCCGACTGGAAGATGAGGCCAAAGCCGCACCCGAACCCACCAAGCAGATCCTGCATTCGCTGCTGGCCGAAATGCATTGGGGATATTATCAGAACAACAGTTGGCAGATCCTCAATCGCACCGCTACCGAAGAGGCTGGCGACAATATTCTCACCTGGGATTTCAAGCGCTTGGCGCAAGAGGCCGACACGCATTATCAGCTTTCGTTGGAGAACCCAGAAGTGCTGAAAACTGCGGCTTTGAAGGATTATGAAGCGATCCTGACGGGTGCCGATACCTACCGCAATCTGCGCCCGAGCCTCTATCATCTCTTGCTATCGCGAGCGCATGATTTCTACGGTTCGGAAGAGCGCGACCTCATCAATTTCGATGCTTCGGGCGTTTATGACGATACACTGCTTTTGGGTTCGGTCGATGAGTTCCTTTCGTGGGAAGCGCCCACAAAAGCAGGCGTTCAGCCCGCTCTTTTCTCCATTCAATTGTATCAGAACTTGCTTCGCGAAGCAAAAAACTTGGGCAACGAAGCCTTGGTTTCGGAAGACCTGAAACGGCTGAATTTCATCTACGGTCGTTCGCAGGCGCAATCGGCTCACAAGCGCTATGCACAGAATCTGCGTTCGCTTTTGAAGAAGTACGAGAATGATGCGGTTGCTGGCGAAGTGGCCTACTACATCGCTTCGCTTCTCCACGACCAAGGCAATGCTTCCACCGACCCGAACCACGAAGCGCGTTGGAACTGGAAAACGGCCGATTCGCTCTGTCTGGTTTATGTCAAGAAATTCCCGAATACGCTGGGCGCGAGGAATTGCCAGTCGCTTTCGGAGCGCATCCGCATGAGGGAATGGGGCATGGATGCCGAAGGCGCGGTGCTGCCCGAAAAGCCGTTCCGTTTCCTTTTCAATTATCGGAATGCCGGGAAAGCTGAGGAACAGAAATGGGCGGTCCACGTTCGGGTAGCCAAACTCGACCCGATTGAATACCGAGAAAATGCACGTCAGAATTATGGCGAAAAACTGGTGAATTGGCTCAAATCGAACAGCCAGACGGTAAGCGAAAAGACCTTCAATGTTCCGAATCCGGGCGATTTCCGTCAGCACAGCATCGAACTTCCTTTAGAGAAACTGCCCATCGGCACCTACGTGGTTTTTGTAGGTTCCGACCCAAAATTTTCTACCAATGCCGAAGTGGTGGCTTACAGCATCATCACGGTCACAGACATCGCCCTCATCAAGCGCAGCGAAAACCAAGATGGAACGCTGCTGAAAGTGGTTTCTCGCGATACGGGAAAACCCATCGCCAATGCCAAAATTGAACTCCTCAGCTTGGTTTATGATCGAAAGAACCGCAGCAACAACTACGTGCTGGAACAGACCCTGACCACCGATGCCAAAGGCGAGGCCATGTGGAAAGGCCAAAGTCAGGATTACCGCGGATTGATGGTGGATGTGTACAACGGAGAAGACAAATTGATCGGTGCCGATAATGTCTATGGCTACCGCAATCAGGAGGACATCCGCTGGAACGATCAGACGAATTTCTTCCTCGACCGTGCCATTTATCGCCCCGGTCAGACCATCCACTTTAAGGGCATCATCCTTTCGAGCAATGGTTCGGAAGTGAAAACGCTGATTGATAAGAACACTACTGTTCAACTCTTCGATGCCAACGGACAGGAAGTGAGTAAATTGAACCTGAAAACGAATGCATTCGGCACGTTTTCCGGAACCTTCATTGCCCCAACAGGCGGATTGAACGGCTACATCCGTATCGGCAACGAAAGTGGTTCACATTCCTTCCGAATGGAGGAGTACAAACGGCCTAAGTTTGAGGTGAAGGTCGATCAACCGAAGGAACAATTCCGCGTGAATGACACCGTGATGGTGGCAGGAACAGCCATGTCGTATTCGGGTGTTCCGTTGGATGGCGCAGAAGTGAAATATCGCGTCACGCGAACCGCTCGCTTCCCATATCCATGGCGCTGTTGGGGTTGGTTTCCGCAATCGCAGCCCAAGCAAGTGGCTTTCGGAACGGCAACTGCCGATGCTTCGGGCGTATTCCAAATTCAGTTCATCGCGCAGCCAGACCCACTCATCAAAGCTGATTATGGGCCTGTTTTCAGTTATCAGATTGAGGCAGATGTGACCGACCAAAGTGGCGAAATGCAAACTGGAACGACCAGCGTTTCGGTGGGCTATCATTCGCTCAACATCGACATTGACCTACCAGCTGTCATTGAGCGTTATGAGCTTGGGCGATACAAGGTTTCGGCCACCAATCTGTCTGGCGAACCGCAGGCAGCTGATGTTTCGGTCGATGTCTGGAAATTGAAGCCGAACGAGCGCATTTTGCGCGATCGGATGTGGCAGACGCCCGATCAGTTTTACCTCTCGGAGGCAGAACATAAACAGCTTTTCCGCAATGAGCCCTACAAGAATGAAGGTGATTACCAAACTTGGGAAAAGGACAAGAGCATGTTCCATGCGGTACTGAAGACCGAGAAGGACAAGGACGTGAGTTTTGCTCCGCTCAACGCCCTCGGACAAGGCTATTACATGGTAGAACTGACTGCGAAAGACGCCTTCGGAACAGAGGTCGTTCAGAAAGCTTATTACTGCCTGACGGAGGCCGATGCGAAGCTGCCGCCCTACTACACCACCGCTTGGTTCCATGCGCTCAAGGATAATTACGAACCAGGCGAAACAGCGGAAATTCTGGTTGGTTCTTCTTATGCGTTCGTTGAATTTCTGATTGAAGTGGAGATCAAAGACAAGGGATACAACACGAACAAGTTGGTCTATTCCAAGGAGATATCCTGCACAGGAACGCAGCAGAAGATCAGCATTCCGGTGACGGAAGATTGGCGCGGAAATGCCCAGATTCACGTAACGGCTGTTCGGAACAACGAACTATTGAGTTGGTCAAAGACCATTTCTGTTCCCTACACCAACAAGCAATTGGACGTTAAACTCGAAACCTTCCGGAAGGAAATGGCGCCTGACGATGCCGAAGAATGGACA
This sequence comes from Flavobacteriales bacterium, assembly GCA_021739695.1. NCBI lineage: Bacteria > Pseudomonadati > Bacteroidota > Flavobacteriia > Flavobacteriales > Flavobacteriales bacterium. Next base: position 5,828 of record JAIPBM010000012.1, read on the forward strand.
TTGAAAATCACCGACAAGAATGGTCAGCCAGCGAAAGCTGAGTTGCTAGCAACCATGTACGATGCTTCCTTGGATGTGTTGGCGGCCAACAATTGGAGATTGAACCCTTTCCGCTTCATGAACCCGCGTTTCAACTGGGAAAGCAGTTCCTTCCAACGTGCCCAAACCCAACTGTGGAACCAGAATTGGCTGAAGTACCCGAGTTCGGACATCCAACGAAGTTTTGAGGAGATCAACTGGTTTGGTTACTATTTCGGAAACCGTTATCGCTACGATCGCTTGGAATCAGTTTCTATTCGTGGAGGAGCAAGAACCCGAAATGCAGCCATGGCGGTGGAGGCGGATGGAATGGCAGAAGAATCGATCATGCTGGATGAGGTTCAGATGAAGACAGGAGCTGCGCCAGCTCAATTCGGTGACGCTTCCGGTGGTCTCATGTCTAAAAATGCTGAGGATAATGCCAGTGCAGAACCTCCAGCCGATATCAAAATGCGCTCGGATTTCAGCGAAACGGTATTCTTCCATCCGCATCTTGAGACGGACAAGCAAGGCAATACCAGCTTCAAATTCAACGCACCCCAATCGCTTACGCGATGGAAATTCATGGGCTTGGCAACGACTGAGGATTTGAAAATCGGCACCATTACGGAAGAGGTCGTCACACGCAAGCAACTAATGATCACGCCTAATTATCCGCGTTTCGTGCGAGAAGGTGATAAGTTGGTTTTTCAGGTAAAAGTGAACGTTTTGGATTCTACGGTTTCAAACGCCAAGGCTTCCCTTGAATTAAAAGATGCGCTTACGGATAAGGTACTCGCTTTGAACCTTGAACCGCGAACCTTGAACTTTGCCAATGGCTCTGCCTTGGCGAATTGGGAAATCAACGTTCCAGAAGACCTCGCAGCATTGAAATTCACAACAAAAGCGTGGTCAGAGAAACACTCTGATGGCGAGGAAAAGACGATTCCAGTACTCTCCAATCGCATGTTGGTGACGGAAGCCATGCCGCTTCCTGTCCGTGGAAAAGGCACACACACATTCACGTTTGATAAGCTGAAAAACAACACTTCTTCATCGCTACGAAATCATTCACTTACACTCGAATTCACACCAAACCCGATCTGGCTGGCGGTGCTTTCGCTGCCTTACATGATGGAATATCCGTATGAGTGCTCCGAGCAGATCTTCAGTCGCTATTATTCAAATGCGATCGGTACGTATCTGGCCAATTCTGACCCTGCCATAAAGCGTGTGTTCGACCAATGGAAAAGTGCGGCTCAGAACAAGGAAGGTGATGCGTTCCTGTCTGAATTGGAGAAAAACCCAGAGTTGAAACAAGCCTTACTGACCGAAACGCCTTGGGTGCGTGATGCGCAGAACGAGACGGAACAGCGAAGACGAATTTCAGAGCTTTTCGATACCGACCGTATGGAATCGGAATTGGCAATCGCACTCAAAAAACTGAAGCAGAACCAAAAAGCTGATGGTGGCTGGGGCTGGTTCAACGGCATGGAATCGGACATGTACATCACGCGATACATCGTTTCGGGTTTCGGGAAAATGCGCAAAATGGGCGTTTGGAAAATCGATGCCGAAACACAAGGCATGCTCGAACGCGCCATCGAATTCCTTGACGAGGAAATGGTGGAATACTACGACCGCAGAGCGCTGAAAGAAAAGGATTACGTGCCAAGTTGGACCGACCTCCACATGACCTACGCACGGTCGTTCTGGTTGGACGATTTCAAACTGAAAGGCAAGCCGCAAACCACTTACAATCTCATCTTGAAACTCATCCGCGACAAATGGACGAAACTGGATGCTTCACAGAAAGGATTGGCCGCTGTCATCCTGAACCGCTCAGGATTTGAGACTGACGCGAAAAAGGTGATTGCCTCGCTTCGTGAAACGGCTCTTCATAGCGAAGAATTCGGCACCTATTGGGCCATGGACAAAGGCTACTATTGGCATCAGGCTCCGATTGAAAATCACGTGATGATCTTGGAGGCTTTCCACGAAGTAACGCAAGATGCCGACATGGTTTCGGAGATGAATATTTGGCTACTGAAGCAGAAACAAACCCAAAGTTGGGAAACCACGAAAGCGACTGCTGAAGTATGCTATGCACTACTCTCAACAGGAAATACCAACTTCGATACGGAAGCGATGGTTTCCATCAAACTCGGTAACGAAACCATCGACCCACGAACGGACAAAGACCTGAAAACCGAAGCAGGAACAGGCTATTTCAAAACCAATTGGAAGAAGGGTTCCATCACGCCCGACATGGGAAATGTAACTGTGACTAAGGACAACGAAGGCGTGGCTTGGGGCGCGGTTTACTGGCAGTATTTCGAGGACTTGGATAAGATCACAGGCGTGACAGACAATCCGATCAAAATGAAGCGCGAAGTGATGCTTCTGCAAGACACGGAGAATGGTCCGTTGATGAAAAAGCTGGATGCCAACACATCGCTTTCGGTTGGAGATAAAGTTCGGGTGAAGATCACGCTCGAAACCGACCGTCACATGGAATACGTACATCTGAAAGACATGCGAGCCGCCAGTTTTGAACCACGAAAACAACTTTCAGGCGCAGAACATCAGGAAGGTTTGAGCTATTACCGCTCAACCACCGATGTGGCCATGAATTTCTTCTTCGGCTATTTACCCAAAGGCACGTTCGTGTTCGAATACGACCTGAACGTAACGCAAGCAGGAACATTCAGCAATGGCATCTCGCAACTGCAATGCATGTATGCGCCTGAGTTTACTACTCACTCGGAAGGGGTTCGGCTAGAAATCGGACGTTAAACCCGCTCAATGATCGTAGCAATGCCCATTCCGCCACCAACGCAAAGCGTAACGAGGCCGGTCTGCTTGTCCTGACGTTCGAGTTCATCGATCAATGTTCCCATCAGCATGGCGCCAGTGGCTCCAAGTGGGTGTCCCATGGCAATAGCGCCACCATTTACGTTGATTCTGCTTTCGTCAATACCAAGGTCTTCCATGAAGCGAAGAACTACGGCTGCAAAAGCCTCATTCACCTCCATCAGGTCGATGTCACCGATTTCCATTCCTGCTTTTTTCAAAGCCTTTCTGGTAACGGGAGCTGGTCCAAGAAGCATGATGGTAGGTTCAGTTCCTGTCAAAGCCATGGAGCGGATGCGAGCACGTGGCTTTAAACCTTGCGCAGCACCAGCTTCCTTCGTTCCGATCAGAGTCAACGCTGCACCGTCAACAATGGCCGATGAGTTTCCTGCATGATGAACGTGGTTGATGGTTCCAACCTCAGGATATTTCTTCAATGCCAACATATCAAAACCCATTTCACCCAATTTGATGAAAGCAGGATTCAGTTTCAAGAGCCCTTCGGCTGATGTTCCTGGACGGATCATTTGATCTCTATCCAAAAGCGAATTTCCATCAGCATCTTTTACCGTAATAATTGATTTTGCAAATCGATTTTCATTCCAAGCCTTGTCTGCTTTAGCATGCGATTGCGAAGCAAATTCATCCAATTGCGTTCGGTTGTAGCCGAATTTGGAGGCAATGAGGTCGGCAGAAATTCCCTGCGGAACCAAGCCATGTTTCATGATGAAATCGCTGTCGTCATACATCGGTCCGCCATCGGAAGCAATTGGCACGCGGCTCATACTTTCCAAACCACCGGCAACCAAAAGATCTGCATTTCCGCTTCCCACGTAAGCTGCAGCCATGTTAATGGCTTCCAATCCTGAAGCGCAGAATCGGTTCACTTGAACACCAGCCGTAGTTTCGGCATAACCTGCCTCAATAGCAGCTGCCTTGGCAATATTCGCACCTTGCTCTTTCACGGGGCTTACACAACCGATGATGGCATCTTCCACCAGATCCGTATTCAAGTTATTCCGATCTCGGATAGCCTTGAAGGTCAGAGCCAATAGGTCAACTGGCTTTACCGAGGCCAAAGCTCCGTCTGGTTTTCCTTTTCCTCTTGGTGTACGTACGGCATCAAATATATAAGCGCTCATTTTCTGGAATTTTGGGCAAATATAAGCCTCCCCCAACCCCTCCCAAGGAGGGGAGCAAAAAAGACTGAAAAAGCCGTCTTGTTTGCCTCAACAAATACTTTAAGAGTTACATTTGTAGCAAAATTCAGCCATGCAGATAGATTCGACCTTCACCAACGCCATTCACATTTGTGTTTACCTTGATAGAACCGATAAAACATTAGTGAACAGCACTGAATTGGGCGAAAGTATTGGCACAAATCCAGTTGTGGTGCGAAGAATTGTTGGTCGATTGAAGGAATTCGGACTGATAAAAGTGAAGCAGGGAATCGGTGGTGGCTACTTCTTGGGCCGTCCAGCGATGAGTATCACGCTTTGGGACATCTACTTAGCAATGAAAAAAGATAATCCGTTCCGCTGCAAGGTTGGAAACGAGGAAGACGTGGTTTCGGTGAACTTGCCCGAATCCCTAGAAGACACGTTTGCGAAGGCGGAATATGCTTTGAAGACGCCACTTGCGGCCGTAACCGTGAAGTCGGTTTCGCAGCGGATTGATTAGAAAAGTCCTAGCTTCATACACGTGAAGCGTAAAATCATTTGTTTCTTCTTCCTCATCGGGTTTGCATCTGTTTCCAATGCACAGATAATTCCAAGAAAAGACACCATCCAACGAGACATTGGAATCTCAGTCAACTGGCGTTCACTGCCTTTTCTTCCTCAGTCAAACAAAGTCTCTGACATAGTTGGCGGATTTCATTTCGCTCTTGAAACAAGGGTCCACAATTTTTGGATTCAGACTGGGGTTTTGGTGAATTGGAATTCGGATCGAGGTTTTGATCAGGCCCATAGTTTCTTATTAACCCTATCGGTACCTTATGAATTCGAGATTCTAAAGAGACGCCTGATTCTTGGATTAGGACCAACATTCAATTATTACTACGATTATCGTGCCTTTAACGAATGGAATGAGTTATCCTCAAGTACATCTCACGGCATTGCCTTCGGTGCAATTTTCGAGATAACCGTGCCGATTTGGAAAGGGCTAAGCTTGGAAATTTGTTCAGATGCCTCGGTTGGGCCCTATTTTTCAGATGGCGGAAAACCAGAAATTTTCATACCCTCCGCTCGACTTGTAAGTTTAGGAATCAACCACCGAATTCCCGCTTATCCTAAATAATCAATAAAGCAACTTATCGTATGGATACCGTGTGATGTGAACCGCCTTGGCACGTTCATATAAAAGGTCACGCAGTTCATCAATATTTTCCCTTTTGGTGGCTGAAATGAAGATGCAGTCTTCTCCCATCTTTCCCATCCAACTTCTTTTCAGATCTTCCAAACTCCAATTCTCACGAGTGGTTTCGCTAAGATCATCCTCGTCCTTTTTCACGTAGGTGTAGGCATCGATCTTATTGAATACGAGAATCGTTTGCTTGTCGCGCGCTCCTATCTCGGCCAACGTCTCGTTCACCACATTGATGTGATCTTCAAACTCAGGATGCGAAATGTCCACCACATGAAGCAGAATATCCGCTTCGCGAACTTCATCCAAGGTTGATTTGAAGCTCTCTACCAATTGGTGAGGTAGTTTGCGGATAAACCCTACCGTGTCTGACATAAGGAACGGAAGGTTGTTGATCACCACCTTTCGAACCGTGGTGTCGAGCGTGGCGAAAAGCTTGTTCTCAGCCAATACATCCGATTTGCTCAGCAGGTTCATGACCGTGGATTTCCCCACGTTGGTGTAACCGACCAACGCCACACGAATGAGCCGACCGCGGCTTTTACGCTGCGTGGCCATCTGCTTATCAATGTCCTTCAATTGTTCCTTCAGCAGGGAAATGCGGTCGCGAATGATCCGTTTATCCGTCTCAATTTCCTTCTCTCCTGCTCCTCCACGAGTCCCTGTACCACCACGCTGCCGCTCCAAGTGCGTCCAAAGATTGGTCAATCGTGGAAGCAGATACTGAAAACGCGCCAATTCAACTTGCGTTCTGGCCTGCGCTGTTTGCGCGCGCGATTGGAAAATATCAAGGATCAAAAGGCTTCTATCGTAGATTTTGATATTGAAGATCTTCTCCAAATTCCGAAGCTGCGATGGGCTCAGGTCATCATCGAACACAACCACATCAATATTGTGCGCTTTTATGTAATCGTCAATCTCATAGATCTTACCTGAACCAAGGAAGGTTTTAGGGTCGGCTTTCGCCAGTTTTTGGGTGAATCGTTTCTGCGGAGCAAGTCCAGCAGTTTCCGAAAGGAAAGCCAATTCCTCCATGTATTCGGCCACTTTCTCTTCGGTATCACCAGATTTGATGAGTCCGACCAGAACGGCTGTTTCCTGAACGGGTGCGGTATCGTATAACTTTCCCACTTAATTCAATTCTTTCAATTCATCCAAATAAACAGCAACTGCCCTGATTTCTTCCTCCGAAATAACCTTAGCAAATGCTGGCATCATTTTTCCGCCTTTACTGATGATCCCAACGCGTTCTTCCAAGGTCATCTTGGAAACCGTCAGGTCAGGAGCTTTTTTCAATTTCGGCTTGCCAACAGCACCATGGCAAGCAACACAATAGGTCTTGTAGATCTCTTTCCCTGATCTGGAATTGGAACTCTGAGAGTTCACGCTTTCACACGACAGAAAAGTAGCGCAGATCAGTACAAGCATCAGGTATTTCATCAAAACCAAGCTCTTCCCAACTGCTCTCTGAACGGCCAAGGAATAGCAACGATCAGAATGAATAGTGCCAATCCGAAATAGATCAGAATATTCTTGAATTTCTGCTTGTCTTCAGTTGCTTTCTTGCTGCTGATTCTACCCATCGTAACGAAAATAATTGCCATAAGCATGGCGCTGAGATGCTCAACCAGCCAATACCGAAGAACCGGATCTTTCATTGCCACTCCCATTCCAGATTCCATGGCCGCCTTAACGAACGGGCTCATAAAATAGAGTCCAAAGCCAAGCAACAATTGAGTGTGAAATGAGATCAGCGTAAACAGGCTGAGTTTGTTATCTAAACTGCTGTAAACTTGTTTTGAACTTAGCGCCATGGCACTTTTAACCACCGTTGCGATAATGAGAAGAAGGGCGACCCAACGTAATCCTGAATGTGAGCGAAGTAATATTTCGTACATGATTTCTGTTTGAAGGTCAAAGCTACGCATTTCACTTCCTGCAACTATGCAGACAATGCATCTGAGTTCAATTTCTGTAGATTTGCCGCCTTTCTGTTAATCTATTCAAATGTCTAGGATTTTCTTTGTGTTGCTGATGCTTGTCGGGTCGGCTTTTTCCACGGCCCAAGCGCAGTCAACTTTTCCCATAAACGGTGTAGAAGATAAAGATGCGGCCGTGTATGCTTTTACGCATGCAACGGTCCATGTTGACGCGAAAACCGTGCTCACTGACGCCACTTTGCTTGTTCAGAAAGGACGTGTTATAGGCGTTGGCGCAGGAGTTTCCATTCCTAAAGGAGCCATTGAAACCGACCTGAAAGGCAAGCACATTTACCCATCGCTAATCGATGCTTTTTCTACCTACGGAGTAGAGCAATCAAAGAAAGAGAAGAAGGACAACCCAGGGCCGCAATACGATGCCGAGAAAAAAGGTGCTTTTACTTGGAACGATGCCTTGAATCCTGAAGTGAGCGCTGCAGAGCAATTCACGCCAGATTCTAAAAAGGCAGAAGAACTTAGAAAACAAGGTTTTGGAGTAACTGTTTCCTTGGTTCGTGATGGAATTTCGCGCGGAACATCTGCGCTTGTTCTTACGGGAGATGGTTCGGCAAACGAAAATCTGCTGCAACCCAATGTGGCGGCCAATTATTCATTCTCGAAAGGAACTTCTGGTCAAAATTATCCGAGTTCGCAGATGGGTGCAATTGCCCTTTTGCGCCAAACCTATTTAGATGCCGCTTGGTACACCAACTTGAACGACAACACCAAGGAAATGAACCTTGGTTTAGCGGCTTGGAACGGAACACAATCAATTCCGCAGCTTTTTGAAGCGCCCGACCTACTTAGCATTCTACGCGCTGATAAAGTGGGTGATGAGTTCGGCAAGCAATACGTTTTCCTTGGCAACGGAACCGAATACCGAAGAATCGATGCCGTGAAGAAAACCGGTGGTTCGTTTATCATTCCGCTCAAATTCCCTGATGCGTTGGATGTGGAAGATCCGTTTGACGCGCAGTTGGCGAGCTACGAAGAACTATTGCATTGGGAATTGGCCCCAACCAACGCCAAAGTGCTGAAAGCTGCGGGCGTTCCATTCGCCCTCACGATGGAAGGCTTGGAGAAAGAAGCCGAGTTCTGGCCCGCTGTTCGTACGGCAATCAAAGCTGGTTTGGACTCCATTTCAGCCTTGGAAGCACTTACCACTGTTCCCGCCCAGATGCTGGGATTGAAAGAAGTCGGTTCGCTTCAGAAAGGCAACTTGGCCAACTTCCTTATCACTTCTAAAGACCTTTTCAACGAGAAGAACACTATTCTGGAACATTGGCTGAAAGGCAAGCAGTACAAGATCAGCGAAGCGGAAGGAGATTCCATCAATGCCGTTTATTCACTTGAAATAGGTCGTAGAGCATGGAACTTGGAATTCACCGGAACGGAAGACAAACCAAGCGTGAAATTGCTAGTGAACGACACCACGAAATTGGATGTTGCCTTTACTCTAAAGAACGAATTGGTTAGCATCTCGTTCGCAGACGGAAAAGATGCCAAGGAAAAATACCGTCTTACGGGAAGAAAGGATGGCAACAATTTCAAAGGAAAAGGCCAATATCCGAATGGAACGTGGACCGATTGGAAACTGATCTATACTTCTGAAATAGAGAAAAAAGAAAAAGGGGAAAAGGAGAAAAAGGAAGCGGAGAAAAAAGACGAAGCGAAGAAAGATACCATCGTTGGAAATGTGGTCTATCCGTTCATGGCTTACGGCTACACCGAAGCGCCAAAACAGGAAGCGGTCGTTATCCGAAAGGCAACGGTTTGGACGAACGAAAAGGATGGAATTCTTGAAGCTGCTGACGTGTTTCTTGAAGGCGGCAAGATCAAAGCCGTTGGCAAAGGCCTTACTGTTCCTGCAGGCACAAAAGAGATTGATGGAACAGGCAAACACGTCACTTCGGGCATCATTGACGAGCATTCTCACATTGCCATCAGCAAAGGTGTAAACGAAGGAACGCAGGCCGTAACGGCTGAAGTGAGCATCAGCGATGTGGTCAACTCCGAAGACATCAACATTTATCGCCAATTGGCCGGTGGTGTAACGGCTTCGCAGCTTCTGCATGGTTCAGCCAATCCGATCGGTGGACAGAGCGGCATCATCAAACTCCGTTGGGGAAAATTACCCGAGGAAATGAAGGTGAAAGATGCGGCTGGTCACATCAAATTCGCCTTGGGCGAGAATGTGAAACAATCGAATTGGGGAGATTATTACACTTCTCGTTTCCCACAGACCCGAATGGGTGTGGAACAGGTTTTTTACGATGCATTTTACCGCGCCAAAGCCTACAAGGCCGAATGGGCAGCTTTCAACGGACTTTCGAAAAAGGACAAGAGCGCTGATTCTGCTCCAAGACGCGATCTGGAGTTGGATGCATTGGTGGAAATTCTGGATGGAAAGCGCTTTGTTACCTGCCACAGTTACGTTCAGCAAGAGATCAATATGCTGATGCATGTGGCAGACAGCATGGGCTGGAAAATGAACACATTCACCCACATTCTGGAGGGCTACAAAGTGGCCGACAAGATGAAGGAACATGGCGTGAGCGGTTCTACTTTCTCAGATTGGTGGGCATACAAATACGAAGTGATTGACGCCATTCCATACAACGCTGCTTTGATGAACGAAGCAGGTGTAAACGTGGGCATCAACTCAGACGATGCGGAGATGGGAAGACGCTTGAACCAAGAAGCCGCCAAAGGCGTGAAATACGGAGGAATGAGTCAGGAAGACGCGTGGAAAATGGTAACACTCAATCCCGCCAAAATGCTGAAACTGGATAGCCAAACGGGAAGCTTGAAAGCAGGAAAAGATGCGGATGTGGTCGTTTGGTCGGACAATCCACTTTCTATTTACGCCAAGGCAGAACAGACCTATGTTGATGGCGTGTTGTATTACTCTATTGAAAAAGATGAGGCCGCTCGCGGAACGCTGAACACGGAACGTAATCGCCTCATTCAAAAGATGATTTCGGCTAAAAAAGGCGGTGCCAAGGCCGATAAACCAAGTAAGAAAGAACACTTATTGTATCACTGCGATACGATGGAAGACTAAGCAATGATGAACATGAGAACACTCTTCACAGCTGCTATCCTATTTGTTGCAACCTGCGCTTGGGCGCAGATTCCAAGTCCGGGAGACACGCCCACCAAAGCCATTGTGCTTACAGGTGGCATTGCGCACATCGGGAATGGCGAGGTAATTGAAAATGCCGCCATCGGTATTAAGAATGGCAAGATCACTTTCGTGAAACCGATGAGTTCGGTGAAACTGAATCCTGATGAAGCCGACATTATCGATATTACGGCCAAACACGTTTATCCTGGATTCATCAACCCGAATAATACACTGGGTCTTACTGAAATTGATGCGGTACGCGCCACTAACGATTATGCAGAGACAGGAGCATTCAATCCAGAGGTTCGTGCCTTGACCTCCTTTAGTACCGACAGCAAGATCTCTACAACTGTTCGTTCTAATGGCGTATTGATCACGCAGGCAACGCCACGTTCTGGCCGCATTTGCGGAACAAGCGCGGTGATGCATTTGGATGGTTGGAATTGGGAAGATGCGGTGCTTAAAGCAGATGACGGTATTCATATCAATTGGCCAAACCGTTTCCAACACACTGGTTGGTGGGCAGAACCAGGTCCGACCAAACCGAATGAAAACTACGATAACCAACTGCAGGAATTGAAAGTTTTCTTGCAACGAGCAAAGGCCTATGCCGAAAATCCTTCGCCAGAATTCAACCAGAAACTGGCTGCTTGCAATGGCTTATTCAACGGAAGTAAAAACCTGTACCTGCATGTTGATGATGCGAAAGGAATAATGGAATCGGTGCTTTTTGCCGAGGCTGCTGGAGCGAAGAAACCCGTGGTTGTTGGTGCTAACGAAGCGTGGCTTGTAGCTGATTTCCTAAGCGCCAAGAAAATCCCTGTGGTACTGGAGCGCACACATTCGCTGCCAAGCGATAGCGATACGGAGATCGATCAACCATTCAAAACGGCCAAAACGCTTTTCGACAACAATATCCTATTCTGTTTCAGCTACGCTGGAGATATGGAAGCTGCTGGTTCGCGCAATCTTCCATTCTCTGCAGGAACGGCAGTGGCTTACGGTTTGCCATACGAAGAGGCTGTAAAAGGACTTACGCTGAACGCTGCCAAAATCCTTGGAGTTGATGGTGCTTGCGGAACGCTCGAATCAGGAAAAGACGCCACCCTTTTCGTTTCCACAGGAGATGCATTGGACATGATGAGCAACGATGTGATCTATGCTTACATCCAAGGCCGAGCCATTGACCTAGACAATCCGCAGAAGTACCTGTATCGGAAGTTTAAAGCCAAGACCGGGAATTGAAATCTAAGTGGTGGTTAGAATGGGTTATCGGAACAGGGCTTATCCTGCTTTCAATAAGTCATTGGTTTCCGCTCGGTATCGGTCCGCTTGAATTGCTGGGCGCTTTTGCGCATTTCACGGTCATACTTTCTGCTATCTCCATTTTTCTTTCACTTATTTATAAGCTCAGATCTGTGGCCATCTCAGCACTTGTATCGCTTTGCATCAGCGGAGCATTGGTCCTGCCTCACTTCTCGTCTCTCCATTCATCGGGCCAATCAGATTTCACTATTGGGCAGTTCAATTTTTACCATCATAGTCTTACACCTGAGAAGGGAATTGAAGTGATAGATGCGGATATTTTCACCATTCAGGAAATGAATGATGATTGGAAACCCCTGATCGAAAAGGCCTTTGCCACCACACATCCCTACCAGGTAGTAAAACCTTGGGAAGGTTGCTGCTATGGAATTGGGCTTTATTCGAAGTTTCCGATCCTTTCAAGCCATGTCATCGAACTGGACAGAACCCCTGTGATCATTGCCGAAGTGGACATCAACGGAAATCATGTAATGGTCATCTCGCTGCACACCCGACCACCTGTTGCGCCCAACGAAACACCCGAGCGAAATGCCCAATTGATGGCCGTAGCCAAAATGGCTGCTGCATCGGCCAATACATGCATCGTACTTGGCGATTTCAATATCGTTCCATGGGATGCAACGTTCAAAGACTTTCTAAAAGCTGGAGATCTTACACCGGTAAGGGATGGATTTCAAGCCACCTATCCGATGGATCTCGGTTTCCCTCTGATTCCTATTGACCACATCACTTATCGCGGGAATCTGGTTGGAACATCCAGCAATACCATTACGATTCCGGGCTCAGACCATCGTGGAATGGTCGTGGGATTCGCTTTCAAAGATTGATGATTTTTGCGGCAGATGTTCCGTTCGGCTTTCCTCCTTTCCCTTCTGTTGTTTTCGCTTGGCGCGAGCGCTCAGATAACGCAGACCATCCGCGGAAAAGTGATTGATGCCGTTTCGCAACGCGGATTGCCCGGTGCAACCGTTATGCTGATGGATTCGCTCAATGTTAAAGGGGCTGCGACTGATACAGAAGGCGAATTCAAACTCGAAGACATTCCTATCGGCCGTGTGTCGCTAAAGGTGTCTTTTATCGGATATGAGGACCAATTTCTCCAGAACCTCGTGCTCAACCCATCCAAACAATTGGTACTGAACGTGCAGCTTCAGGAGAAGATAAACAAGGTGGATGAAGTGGTGGTGAAAGGCGAACGCGCCAAAGGCGAGCCACTGAATGAAATGGCCGTCATAAGTGCGCGTGCTTTTTCGGTGGAGGAAACCAGACGCTTTGCAGGCTCTTGGCAAGATCCTGCCCGCGCAGCAGCGGCCTATGCCGGTGTTTCGGGAGGGTCTGACGAGCGCAACGACATCATCATCCGCGGCAACTCGCCCACCTCGGTACTGTGGCGTTTGGAAGACATCAACATTCCCAATCCCAACCACCTGAGCTTTTCGGGAAGCACGGGCGGCCCTGTCAGCATTCTCAACAACAACACCTTGGCCAACAGCGATTTCTTCACGGGTGCTTTTCCATCCGAATACGGAAACGCCAACGCGGGAGCCTTCGACCTGAACCTGAAGCGCGGAAACAACGAGAAGCGCGAATACTATTTCCAGTTGGGATTGAGCGGATTGGAGTTTGGTTTGGAAGGTCCCTTCTCCAAAAAGCATCCTGCCTCCTACATGGCATCTTACCGCTATTCCACCATGGCCATCATTGGGTTGATGGGCATCAACTTCGGCATCTCTGCCATTCCCTATTATCAGGACCTCACCTTTGTGATCGATGTGCCCACTCGGAAAAAAGCAGGGCGCTTCACTCTGTGGGGAATCGGTGGCATCAGCTCCATCCACATCAAAGAAAATGCAGGATTCAGTCAGGCGGGCCAAGAGAAACGCGACCAGAAACTAGGCTCCGATATGGGTGCTACTGGCCTCACCCACCTCATCTTTCTGGGCGAAAAAAACAGCCTGAAGACCACCTTTGCCGCCACGGGCCTGCATCAATGGCAGACCGACTACGCCATTGTAGAAACCGATAGCACCAGCCTAAGCTACCTCAACCAATACAACAAGAGCGTAACGCTGGGCACCAGTTTCCATACACAGCTAAACACCAAGATAAGCGCGAAAAGCAATGTGCGCACCGGCCTCATCTACGACCACAAGTTCGTTTCGTTTGTAGATAGTTCCATCGACCTAAGCACCCAAAGCTACCTGGTTGGTCTCAATCAGAAAGACAACTTCGGACTGGTGCAGCTCTATTCGCAGTTCCATCATCGTTTTTCGCCCAAGGCCACGGGCACCTTGGGCCTGCATGGGCAAATGAGCACCCTCAGCACTTCGTTTGCCGTTGAGCCGCGTTTCGGTTTCAAATGGTCGCCCTTTAAGCGACACTCCTTTTCTGTTGGCGGAGGCATGCACAGCCAGATGTTGCCTGCGCTCACTTACTTCTATCAGACCTACATCCCCAGCGAGGGCCGCTACATCCGCAGCAACAGGAACCTTGGTTTTAGCCGAAGCCTGCATGCCGTGGTGGGCTACGATTGGAGCATCATCCCTAAGCTGCGCTTGAAGTTAGAGGCCTATTATCAGTACATGTACAAGACTCCGGTAGAACCTACTTCCTCCTACTTCAGCATGGCCAACGCGGGGGCCAGCATTGGCGATGTGCAGGTGAGCGATAGCCTGGTGAACAAAGGCACGGGGCAGAACATGGGGCTCGAATTCACGCTCGAGAAATTCTTCGACCGTGGCTACTACTTCCTACTCACCGCATCGCTCTACAACTCCACCTACAAGGGCAGCGATGGCATTACGCGCAATTCGGCCTTCAATGGCAACTACAACCTGAGCGCCTTGGGCGGCTACGAGTTCAAGATAAGCCGCAAGAACACCTTGGCCTTCGATAGCAAGATCACCTGGACGGGAGGCGCGCGCTACGTGCCTATTGACATCGATTCGTCCATTGCCGTTGGAGAGACCGTGCGCGACTATTCGCGTGCCTACGAGGAAAAATACAAGGACTATTTCCGCATGGACATCAAGGTCACTTTCTCATTCAATGGCAAGCGGGCCTCGCACAGTTTAGCGCTCGATTTTCAGAACGTGTTCAACACCAAGAACATCTTCAGTCGCAACTACAATCCGCAGACCCAGGCCATAGAGACCAAATATCAGCTCGGCTTTTTGCCGCTGGTCTATTACAGGGTAGAGTTTTAGCGTGTCAATTTTGTATTAAGAATGTAGAACCGATGTATTGATTTTGCTGTTGGATACTAACTTGCACCAATTATTCTGAACGTATGCGAAGTAGAAGAGACTTTATCCGCGCAAGCGGTTTCATTGGAATCGGTTTTGTAGGATTGAAACTATATGCCTGTGGCACCAAAACCCCTGGTGGAGTAGAGCTGACCGAAGTCGCCTTGGATTACGGCCCATTGGTAAAAGATCCATTGGGTGTACTCGACCTTCCAGAAGGATTCTCTTACAAGATCATCTCAAAACAAGGAGATATGATGACGGATGGTCTTCTCGTTCCAGGCAAACAGGACGGTATGGGAACCTTTGCGGGAGAGAACGGTCGTGTCATCATTATCCGAAACCACGAAATTGTTCCAACAGACAAGAACCTTGGAGCATTTGGAGCAGAGAATGTCAATCTCTCTTCTATACCAGAAGAAGATTTCTACGAATTCGGGAAAGGTCAATTCCCAGGTCTGGGAGGAACAACCACCTTGGTTTTTAATGAGGCAACGCAGGAAGTGGAAACTGAGTTTCTGAGCCTAGCCGGGACCTACCGCAATTGCGCGGGCGGAGTAATGCCATGGGGTAGCTGGATAACTTGCGAAGAGGATGTGACCAAAACGGGGGATTTTGAAGGGAACGTGGAAAAAGAACACGGATACATATTCGAAGTTCCTGCCACCGACAAACCCATGCGTGCCGTACCCAAACCAATTAAGGAAGCCGGTAGATTCAATCACGAGGCAGTGGCTTACGACCCTGTAGGCGGAATACTCTATATGACCGAAGACCGTGGCGATGGCCTCCTCTATCGCTTCATCCCTACAGTGAAAGACAACCTTCATTCAGGTGGAAAATTGCAAGCCTTGGCCATTAAAAACGGGCCCAAGTTCGATACGCGAAACTGGCCTGAAAGCCTTGGCCCAGATATCCTTCAGCACATTCCGATGGCCTTGGAATGGATCGATCTGGATGAAGTGGAAGCTCCGCAGGACGATTTACGTGTACGCGGACACGAAAAGGGTGCCGCCCTTTTTGCACGTGGAGAGGGCATGTGGTATGATGAGGGCGTCATTTATTTTGCCTGCACAAACGGTGGTGATCTAATGAAAGGCCAGGTTTTCAAATTGACCCCTGATGAAAATGGTGGTCAATTAGAACTCTTCATTGAGCCTAATGATGTTGACATCATGAAGTATTGCGACAATCTAACTGTTGCCCCATGGGGTGATGTCATGATCTGCGAAGACGATACCGACCCGTACCTGCGCGGAGTAACACCTGAAGGAAAGATCTTCACCTTTGGTCACGCTACCAAACATGAATCTGAATTCACCGGCATCTGCTTCTCTCCAAGTGGCAAGACGATGTTTGTAAACATACAACATGCCGGGCTTACCTTGGCCATCACCGGCCCTTGGAAAGGCCGATGATAACATTGGCTGTTGAACTTGTTGACACTAGGAAGCTTACCAGGCTGGTTTATTCATTTTTCTTTCTTTTCTCGGTTCTCTTTTCTCACGGCCAGAATATTACACATGGCCCTGTAATAGGAGCAGTAACCGATAGCTCGGTCCGTGTTTTCATTCGAACCAAAATTGCCGATTCGGTCATCTCGCTACACTTATCGCCTGACACAAGCTATCGATCTACCCAAATCTATCTCGGAAGAACGGAAGCCAAAATCGACAGTTCGGTCATTTTGAACCTCGACCGTCTAACACCTGACACCAAATACTACTATCGGATATTCGTTGGTCAGCATCTAGATACAATCAATGGCTCATTTACAACCTATCCACAGCAAGGCCAAAAGGGTATCTACACGTTTGTGACGGGATCGTGTCAGGAAACCGAGAATATGAAAGTTTTCGATGTGATCCCTTTGCATAACCCATACTTCATGATGCACACGGGTGATTATACCTACCCTGATTATCAAATAGCTCCCGATTACTCAGCAACTTGGGAAGGAATTGCGCTCAGCTATCGCAAACGTTATGATGAGAAGGGAATGAAATACATGCTACGCAGCGTACCGATCGATTATGTATATGACGATAACGACTATGTAGGAGGCAGTGGTGGCCGCTACTGCAAGAACGATATGCATTCGTACAAGGAGAACGGCCGAACGGTGAATAAGATGGAGGCTCCAGAATTTCCCGCTTTTTGGAGAAGGAATACGATAAAAGGATATGCTGAGTTCTTCCCACACTATCCTCTTGCAGATACGAGCGAAGGAATCTATCACTCATTTAAATTAGGTAATGCGGAATTCTTCGTCATCGACCGCAACAGCGCCAAGGATCGACCAAACATGGACGGTTTCGTTTTTGACGGGAAAAAGAAAAAGTGGCGATGGAATCCGCCAGAAGGCTATGCCCTATTTGGGAAACAACAAATGAATTGGCTCAAGAATAGCCTTTTGAACTCAGATGCCGATTGGAAATTCATCGTAAGCGGAGTGCCGCTAAATGGAGCATGCGAAAAGCTTATCAAAGCGGGCGTGAAGATCCAGAACATGAGCATGAAAGGATTCTACGGTTTTCACCTCGCCTGGGGATTCAGCCAATACTGGGCGGGTTTCCCAGAGGAACGGAATGATTTCATGCAGTTTCTGAAAGAGAACGACATCAAAGATGTGATTGTGATAAGCGGTGATACGCACCACAATGTGATGGATGATGGAAAGAATGCTGGGCTTCCTGAGCTTAATGCCAGCGGTCTGAGTGTTACCAGCACAGAACTTGCCTATTATCTTAAACTGATCGGTACGTTCACAGGAACTTTCCAAATGAAAAAAATCTGGAACCAAGGCGGCAATGGCCTTGGCAACAAGAATCTGAAGAATGCCTTTGGCAAGGTTCAGATAGTCAACTCCGACTACGTTGAACTGAGCATCATTGACGAGGATAATCAGGTAATCAGCTCATTCCGGGTACCGCACTCATCTAAAAAGTAACCTTTATCTGTAAGGTGAAATTTCGGATCGGTTCTACCTTACTTGGCCGGAATGAATAGATTCGGTTGGTAACGTTATTAACGATGAAATTGAGCTTTAGCTGCTCCATTATCTGGTAAGAAGCACGCAGATTGAAGATGAAATCTCCTTTCTGATGCGCCTCACCATAGCGCTTGGTGGCCCCAAACTCTCCCGAAATAAAATCTACCGCAGTGGTCTCCGTCTTCGGGATGTTTTCCGGATAGCTACCATAGATCATCGTCACTCCAATGGAAGCCTTCTTATAGTCAAGTTGAATATCTCCCTTTACCAAATGCCGTGGTCGCAACTTCAGCAGCTTGTCAACATCCTTATTGTCTGCATCAATCCGTGTGCCCATGTACTTGAAGAATTCAGATAAGTATTGAGCCGCACCATAGCTCTTAGCCGAATCAAGATTGACGGGATAATTGTAGGTATAGCCAATAAGCGCTGTCACTCCAATAGGACCAACAGAACCGCGGCTCGCAAGCCCGAATTCGTAGCCCGAAACCAATGCGTTGCTAACGTTTTGAGGATAAAGCCCCACTACATAACTGGCCGGAAGATTTGCAAATAGTTCTGGATGCGTTCCAACTGTAACGAATCCGTACTCTACCAGATTCTTATATTGCTGATAGAAGTAAGCAAAATCGATATATGCTTGCCATTTGCTGATGGCCAACACTTGCTTAAGCCCGAATTCGGCACTTTGCCCATTCTCTGCTGTCAGATTAGCGTTAGGAATTATTCGTACCTGTGGATTGAGGTCATCATCCAGATACCGTTCTGCGATGGTCGGAAGACGATAGGATTGTCCGTAAGAAATTCTTGCAAACGTTCCTTGGCCGAAACGGTAATTCAATCCTGAACGGAAAACGGGCGTGCCTGTTTCTGAATAATCGTCTACGCCCAATACTTCATACCTCAAACCAGCAACAGCCGTTAGCCGCTTCGTTTTAAATTCTCCCTGAACGTAAACCGCCCCTGAATAGGAGACCCTTACTCCAGAATAAAGGTTACTCTTGGAAATTCCTACTACCAATGGCAATCCGCTGGTTATAGACCATTTCTTCCAAAGGCGTTGAAACTGGTAATTGAGCATGATCTGATGCGAAATGGCATGCGGGGTGGTCTGAGGGTTTTTTGATATCCTCATGATATACATGTAGCGGCTCTGAAACGTATGCTTGAATCCTTTGTCGCTCGTATAGTGCAGATGCGGATCGAAGTTGGCTCGGAAATACTGATCGCTGGATGGAATGGCCGACCGCAATGCGCCTTCATTCGGGTTGGCTGCCAAGAAAAATCTTCCGGAATGCTCGTAAACCGCGTTGCCATTAATACCATAATTAAGTCCCACCTTCCGCTTGTGATGAACGCGCGTTTTAAAGTTGATTCCTCCGCGTAATTCGTCCGCATCGCTCAGATAGCTTCGGTCGTGAATGAACATTCCACCAACCACAAGGTCTAGATTGTTGATCTTTCGCATATGATTGAAGTTGGCACCTGAAGCTCCACGTACCTGTCCGTTATCCCACCATTTAAGCGTGTCTTTAGGAAAATGAATGATCGTATCCACCTCTATGGTTGAACCTGGATTATCTGGATCAGGCCGCGTCAGTTTCTTAGTATAGGTCTGATCGCTATATAGGTCCGGTGGGTTGTCGTACAGTTTCTGGAACAGGGTAACCGTGGTAGTAGGCTTTGCATCCTTGGGCCATCCGGTGATCACGTTCACAACGCCATTCAAAGCCGAACTACCATAAACCACACTCGATGCACCTTTGATAACCTCCACTTGCTCCACATTTTGCATTGGTGCTTGGCGCAATTGTGGTTCTCCAAGGTCCGCGCTCATCATCGACATACCATCTTGCATTACTGCCGTGCGGGTTCCTACACCATACGACCAGCTGCTTCCTCCTCTGATGCTTACTTGGCTGTCCTGTATGGTCACACCGGGGGTTTTGTTTATCGCTTCGCCAAGATCAGTGGCATTCGTGTTCTCGATCAACTTGGCAGTAACTACTTCCATCGATACCGTTTCTTCAGCAATGCTTTTCTGATACTGGCTGGCAGAAACAACCACAATATCCAACTGCTCCGATTTCATGGAAAGTTTCACATCAATCGTTTGCGCAGCACCAGAACGAAGATCCACTTCTTTTACTTTCGGCTCGAAACCAATGAACGAGTATCGAAGACTCAATATCCCTTTGGGCAATTTTATGGAATATTTCCCGTCCAGATCAGTGGTTACGCCTGTG
This sequence comes from Flavobacteriales bacterium, assembly GCA_021739695.1. NCBI lineage: Bacteria > Pseudomonadati > Bacteroidota > Flavobacteriia > Flavobacteriales > Flavobacteriales bacterium. Next base: position 25,978 of record JAIPBM010000012.1, read on the forward strand.
CCCTGTTCGGTGACCACGCTAGCGCCTACCAACGGTTCGTTGGTTTCTTTATCGGTAATGGTTCCTGTAAGGGTCACCTCCTGAGCCTGAACGTGGATGGCAAAAATTGAGAATACAATGACAGTAAGTAGCGATTTTGCCATATAACGGTATTTGTGAAGACGCTAAAAATAAGAAAGATGCTCATCTTTGAGCGTGTGCAAAAATTCATGTATCCTGTAAGATTTTCTTTCATCTCCATCATCATTGCTGTTGTTGCGATTAGCCTGGTAACGCAACAGAACGCACATTCGCAACCAATTCCGAACGCCAAGGAAACGCTACAATCAGAAGCAAGGGCTTTTCAGGTGAGTGTCCCGGATCAAGACGAATTGGCAGGCGGACATCTTCAGGGCATCCAGCTCTTAAATGAAACACTTATTGTTTCAGGAAGCTCTTCTAGCTTCGCTTACCTCGCATTGTTCCAAAAACTCGGAGAGGAATTTCGGTTTTTAGGCATAAAGAAACTGGGCAAGAAGCCTTTCAATCATGCCGGAGGTTTCCAAATAGCAGGCAACTGGTTGGCCATCGGGATCGAAGACCCCGTTGGGAAACGCGAATCGGTGATACAACTCATCGATGTGTCGTCCTTCAAGAACCTGTCATCCCCACCGGTTTTCACATTAAACCGAAAAGGGGAAAGCAAGCGCAGCACAGCTGGTGCGGTTGCACTCATCAAACGGAAAGACCACTTTGTATTGGCCGTGGGGAGCTGGGATTGTACCACCATCGACTTTTATGTTTCCAATGGACTCGACCCCCATGCCGAAGGCTTCAACTTTGAACCTTGGACAAGTTGGGACAGTCGCGAAGCGATACGCAAGGACTGGACAGACCGCAGTTATGGTAGTTACCAGAACCTGCAACTCACCGAGGACGCAACGGGATTGTATATCACTGGTTTTTGCAGAACACCAAATGGCACCGACCAAGCAGATGTTTTCCTGATTACACCGCTGGCAGACCCTTATACCATGCTTAAGAAAGTAGCTTACTATTCGGTGCAATGCAATGGCGAGGTCACCTTTAGAAACGGTGCAGGATTTACCTTTTTCAAGAATGTGCCGTCCATCATAGCGGTCGGACACGATCTCTTTCCCAAACTTCAGTTTCAGGTATTTCCGATCAAGCAAAATTGATTTTCCCCTGTTTGCCTCAGAACACAATTCGGATATAGAAAACCAACTACAGGTTCGAGATCATTGACCTAAAGCCGATTAAGCAGACTGCGCAACCAACCTCCATCGCCATCCTGCAATTTCTGAATCCGCATTTTGGTGATGTCCAATTCCAATTGAAGTTCTACGCGTTCGCGAAGTTCCCACAGCGATTCCTCGTCTGTTCTACCTTGGTATTCTTTGGTTGAAATACGCTGACCGAAGGCGTAATACTGCTTTTCGGGACGTGGAATGAACGTTGGTCCAATGCCACGGGCAATTGGGAACATGGTCTCGCCATCCTTCAGATACTTTTCGGCAATTCCCTTCTCGCGCAGCCACTCACCAAACTTCGATTCCATCAGTTCGTCTCCGTCCATCACAATATCGTAAGCATCTTCTTGGCCCACTTGCGCTACGGTTATGATGTCATATCCATTTTCGATGGCCATGCGCGCAAATCCCGTCCGCTTCTTCCAAGTAAGCTTATACTTCTCTCCCTTTCGCTTACAGGTTTCGCGTCCACCTCCCGGATAGACCATGATGTGTTCACCATGCTCCATCATTGCAGCACAATTCTCGCGGCTACCGCGCACAAAACCCACTTTGGTGGCCAGATCGCGCCAGCCCGGCATCATATAATGAAGATCATCTACCAATGATCGGCAGAAAATGCCTTTTTCCATATACATCTGAGCTGCCCAAAGCGTTCCATCAAGCACACCCAACACGTTATGGTTGGTCACATACATCGCAGGCTTATCCTTATCCACATTTTCGAAACCGAAAAACTGTGGTTCAAAATAGGCTCGGCCAAGGGCCGTCATCTTTTCTACAAAATCTACCGATGGTGGAATAAAATCAGGATCGTAATCTCCGATTTTGATAGGGGTTGTTTCGCTCATGGCGCAAAGATAACACGCAGAAGACTGAGTACTAATAAATTATCATTACCGTACTCGTATCAAAAGCAGAGGCAAAAGCAGATTCAGCCACTTGATGGACGCCACCGTTCTGATCGACATAACTACCCGTTATTTGAACCTGCTGCTCGCCATAGACCAAACAGGTAAAGACCGTGTCTACCGCACTTCCCTGAATAAACTTAAGGGTAGAAGAACAACAGCTGGTGCACGCGTCCGTTTCCGCATCAACCGCATACGATACGGTTTGCGAACTGTTCTGATTGACAAGATGCGTAGCAACCCATGCTTTAGGTTCTATATTGAACGTAGCAGAATAGGCCGTGCTGAAGGGAACATTGTCTGGATTGATATCGAAAGTTCCACCGAAATGATTTGGATGAAAAACCTCCACACGATACGAATAATAAACATCCTTGTCCACTTCAATATAAAAGCGACCGCTGGCATCTGTAACGGCTGAACCAACCACAACATACGTTGGATTAAAGCCACCGGCAGCATTCTGCACCTTCATCACCACGCTGGCGCCTTCCACCGCTGCGTTCACCTTCTCATCAAATACTACACAATCGAACATGAACACGTCTGTCTTTTTCGTGCAGCCGGCAAACATCAAAACCAAACTCAAAAACGCGAAAGCTCTCATTGATGGGAAAAATAGATCTTTCCTTGAATATCTGTTTCAGGCAAACCGGTAATTCGGAAAATATAAACCCCAGACCTCCATCCGCTTGGTTGTATGCTGAAATCGCTGTTGGTCCCTGTAGCGCTGTAAAGCTCATTTCCCATTTGATCAAACACCTGTAGCAAAGCCTCCGATTTCTGATCGTTGCTGAATAGAATTCGATAAGAATTGGTCTGATGGTCCGTGAGCACGATATGGTTTGCTCTTCCGAAATCTTCGAAAAATGCCGAGATGGTATCAGTAAACCCTTGAAATCCCAATTCCAACTTGTAATGGTTGTAAATGTTTGGAACCGGAACCGAATCGAAAAAGGAATAGGTTTCGTTCTCAGTAAAACTGCCACAGATTCCGGGAATGTGCTTTATCTGTTGGAACTGAAACGAATCATCGGACCGGAACAACTTGGTGCCTTCGCACTGATTTCCGCCCTTAATCACCCAGCGCAAAAGAATTCCGTTCGGTTGCTTAATGGCATCAAAGGATTTCAAAATAGGATGTGGCGATTGACCGAACCCGATAAACGGGAACAAGAAAAACAGAAATGCAGCGGAGAATTTCATATCAGCAACCAAATTAACCTCTCTTTGTCTTCATTGTTGTAGTGCGCACTACATTTCATACAAAGCACTGAACGAAATGGCCATTTTTAAATACGTTTGCAATAAGTGAGAAAAGACATTCATATACCAAAAGTAGAAGGCGTTTCGATGGCTGTTGTCAAAGAAACCGATGGTGAAGATGCCGCTTGGGGCGTTTACCTGATCAACAGCAAAGAGGAAGCGATCAAGAACATCATTGTGGTTTCTAAAGGATTCGGAACAATCAATAATGAGGAAATAAAAACGTCCACATTGCGCCATTTCTTTGACGAATTGGAACCGAGCGCATTTCAAAAAGTGGAGGTAATCATTCCAGAGGTTTTCGGTTTGAATAACCAATACATGCTCACTTTCTACATAGATGGAGCAATCCATGACCGTAAATACATTTTTGTTCCAGATAGCGTTGTTGAAGACAACCTCATTCAAATACCTTTGATAGGCCGACCTGGAATTTTGATCCGCTGATCATGCTATTGAATCTTGACCTTACGAAAATCCTGTTTCTCGATATTGAGACCGTGCCTCAGTTTGCAGATTACATGCAGCTGGACGAAACGACCGCTACGCTTTGGGACGACAAAGCAGGCAAGCTTTCGAAGCAAGAACAGACAGGCGAAGAGATGTACGAGCGGGCAGGTATTTATGCCGAATTCGGAAAGATCATCTGTATTTCGGTCGGTGTTTTTAACCTGAGGGAAGGCGGCAAACGCGAATTTCGATTGCGCTCCTTTTATGGAGATGATGAAAAGCTGCTTTTGAATGAATTCGCTGCCATGCTGAATAACCATTTCAGTAGACCAGACAATTTGCTTTGTGGGCACAATGGGAAGGAATTCGACTTTCCGTTTTTGGCGCGCAGAATGATCATAAACCGTATTCCTATTCCGAAAATACTGAACATGGTGGGCAAAAAACCTTGGGAAGTGCAGCACTTGGACACCATGGAAATGTGGAAATTCGGGGATTGGAAAAGCTATACTTCGCTGAAATTGTTGGCGCATGTACTAGATGTTCCAACTCCAAAAACAGATATTGAAGGAAAGGACGTGGCGCGGGTCTATTATGAGGAGAATGACCTCGAACGCATTGAACAATACTGCAAACGCGATACCTTGGCTGTGGCGCAGTTACTATTGCGTTTCCGTGGAGAAGATATTTTGAACGAAGACCAAATTGTGGACACATGAGAGCACTTATTTACACCATCATTTCCATAACGCTGTTCGCTTGCGGATCTGAAACGGATGTGCTGACTCCCGTGGTTGGTCCTGCCAACAGCCATTTTAGAGGAAACACCATTGGCGATAAATACCAGCAAGTATTGAAGAATGCGGCTACAGACCATCCTGTTCCTACAGAAGAAGGCGTGCTGAACTGTGAATTCAAAGCTGGGGACTCTGAGCTCACTGTGCATTATGAATTCGATCAAGAAAAGCTGTACTCCGTTCAGGCAGATATGTTCTTTCCAGATTCGGCAAGTCTGAACACATTTGAGAACAAGCTGGTAGAGCGCTACAACGCAAGCTTTGGCGAAGTGCAATTGGATGGCGGATTTCTTGTTTGGAAAGACAACAGTTCGGGTACCGAAGTGGAATTCACCTTGGCTGATGAGAGCATCGAATTCGGGCAGCCCAAGCTCTCCCTCACAATTTATAATTTTGACTACTGATCAACTACGCGCATGTCTGATAGAAAATTGCTGGAAATAAAGAACCTCGTTACGGAATTCCGAACGGATGGAAAAGTGCTGAAAGCCGTTAACGATGTGAGTTTTACGCTCAATCGTGGCGAAACCATCGGAATTGTGGGCGAGTCTGGTTCTGGAAAATCGGTCACATCGCTTTCGGTTATGCGTCTGATCCCAAATCCTCCAGGAACCATTTCGGGCGGAGAAATTCTATTTCACAAGGATGCGAATTCTACCGTTGACCTTGTAAAGATCAGCGAGAAGGAAATGCGCTCCATTCGTGGCAACGACATTGCCATGATCTTTCAAGAACCGATGACATCGCTGAATCCCGTTTTTACCTGCGGTGATCAAGTGATGGAAGCCATTCTGCTTCATCAGAAAGTGAGCAAGAAAGAGGCGAAAGAGAAAACCATCGCGCTTTTCAAAGAAGTTCAGTTACCGCGTCCAGAAGCCATTTTTGATCAATATCCGCATCAGATCTCTGGTGGTCAGAAGCAACGCGTAATGATCGCGATGGCCATGAGTTGCAATCCGAGCATTCTGATTGCCGATGAGCCGACCACTGCTTTGGACGTTACTGTTCAGCAAACGATTCTCGACCTGATGCTCAAACTTCAGCGTGAGCACGATATGGGCATCATGTTCATTACGCACGACTTGGGCGTAATTGCCGAATTGGCCGATAAAGTTGTGGTGATGTACAAGGGCAAAATTGTGGAGCAAGGGCCTGTTTTGGAGATCTTCAGCAATCCGCAGCATCCTTACACCAAAGGATTGTTGGCCTGTCGTCCACCTTTGGATGTGCGGTTGAAACGGCTTCCGATCGTGTCCGATTTCATGAAATTGGATGATGCAGGAAACATTGAGGAAATTGCCCAGACCGTAACCGAAGCCACTCAAAAGGAAATTCAAACACCTGCAGAACGCGAAAAAGCGCACAAGGATTTGTACGCCAAAGAACCTATTCTTCAGATCAAAAACCTTAAAACATACTTTCCTCTCAAGAAGAATTTCTTCGGAAAAGTGACAGAAGAAGTAAAAGCCGTGGATGACGTAACGTTTGATGTTTATCCTGGCGAAACGCTTGGCCTTGTTGGTGAATCTGGTTGTGGAAAAACCACGCTTGGCAGAACGGTGCTCCGGCTAGTTGATCCAACCGGTGGCGAAGTGATCTTTAAAGGAAAGCCGCTGCACTCGATGACCACGAGCGAACTGACCGAGATCCGAAAAGACATTCAGATCATCTTTCAGGATCCGTATTCTTCGCTCAACCCACGAATTACGGTTGGCGATGCGATAATGGAACCGATGCAAGTGCATAAACTGTATGCAAACGATAAGGAACGGAAGGATAAAGTGCTCGAATTATTGGAGCGCGTAAACCTGCTTCCAGAACATTTTTACCGTTATCCACACGAATTCTCAGGCGGTCAGCGCCAACGGATCTGTATTGCACGTGCCTTGGCGTTACGTCCGCAGTTCATCATTTGCGATGAGTCTGTATCGGCATTAGATGTGTCTGTTCAGGCGCAGGTTCTGAACCTTCTGAACGAACTGAAACGCGATTTCGATTTCACTTACATTTTCATCTCTCACGACCTTTCGGTGGTGAAATTCATGAGCGACCGCATGGTGGTAATGAACAAAGGCGTGGTGGAAGAAATGGGCGATGCCGACCAGATCTATTCGAATCCTCAAACGGAGTACACCAAGAAGCTGATTGCGGCCATTCCGAAAGGGAGATTGGAAGATATTGAAGCTTCGATCAAAGAGAAGGAAGAGTGGCTAACCGCACAGGTCTAAACCGCGGTTGTACACACATCTTAGTTGAAATTATTATCCTCTTCTAGCAGAGAAGGAATCTCTGCTGTATAATTTCGCAGTCACTAAACACGTTAACTCGATTATGAAACAAATAGCAATTCTTGCAATCTCCGTACTGCTACTTAGCAGCTGCGTTTCTACCAAAAAACACACGGCTCTCAGCGACCAATATGTCGGCCTGAAAGACATGTATGAAAAGAACCAAAATGACCTTGGCCGCACGCAACGCGAGTTGATCTCGTTGAAAAAACAACTTGAGCGCGATAGTTTGGAGTTGGCGCGTCTTCGTTCTCAGAACGATAAGCTGATCGGCAACATGGGCGAAATGGCCACACTTTCTAAGAAAGAAGCAGAGAACTTGGAAAAATCGTTAGAGAAGATCAACGAGAAAGACAAGCAGATCAGAACGCTACAAGATGCCATGGACCGAAAGGATTCGGTGACCTTTGCGCTTGTTACCAGCATCAAAGGTGCAATTGGAGATCTAAGTGATGAAGATATTCAGATCAAGGTTGATAAAGGAGCTGTTTTCGTTTCCATCTCAGATAAATTCCTCTTCAAGAGCGGAAGCTTTAAATTGAACAGTGGCGCCATGGATGTATTGGCAAAAGTTGCCAAGATTCTTGTTGCAAAAGCTGATTTTGAGGTGATGATCGAAGGACACACAGACAACGTTTCTTTCCGAAAAGGCGATCTGGAAGACAACTGGGATCTAAGCACCAAGCGTGCAACTTCAATCGTCCGAGTATTGCAGAAAGATTTCAATATAGACCCAGCAAGAATGACCGCTGCTGGACGTGCGGAATACGTTCCAATTACAGACAACGACTCTGCCGAAGGCCGTGCTGCTAACCGCAGAACGCGCATTATCATCCTTCCAAAATTGGATCAGTTCTACGGAATGATTGAAGAAGGTCTGAAAGAAGCGAAATAAACTTCCTATAGATTCATTTTCATAAGCCGAACCATATTCATGGTTCGGCTTTTATTGTGCTCAAAATCCTGAATTATAGCCAATTCAATTTTCATCACATTTTAATTCCGGCCATAAAGCAGCCATCTACTTTTGCGCCATTAATTAATGTTTTAACCTTAAAATGAAAAAAGTAATAGTGTTCAGTTTATCAGCCCTCTTGTTGAGCAGCTGTGTTTCTAACAAGAAGTTTACAAAGCAAGGTGGCGAACTTTCTGCCTTGAAGGATCTGCATGAGAAAAATCTATCCGATCTGGCCCGCACTCAACGAGAATTGCTTTCCTGTCAATCCGCTCTCAAATCGGCAGAAAGTTCGTTGGATTATCTCCGCTCACAAAACGACCAACTGATCAACAACATCGGTGATATGACCATGCTTTCTGCAAAAGGAGCTACCAACCTAGAGAAATCGTTGGAAAAGATCAACGAGCAGGATCTGCGCATCAAAACTTTGAATCAGGCAATGAACCGAAAAGACTCGGTGACCATTGCGCTTGTTACAAGCATCAAAGGTGCACTCGGAAATCTGTATGATGATGACATCACTGTGAAGGTTGAAAAAGGTGTGGTTTTCGTGTCTATTTCGGACAAGTTCCTATTCAAAAGTGGTAGTTATGCCATCAATTCCAACGCAAAATCTGTCCTTGGCAAAGTGGCCACCATCTTATCATCAAAACCGTGGTTGGATGTAATGGTTGAAGGTCATACGGACAACGTTCCGTTTAACCGAGGCGAACTGCAGGATAACTGGGATCTGAGCGTAAAACGATCAACTTCGTTGGTGCGAATTCTACAGAATGATTTCAAAATCGCTCCAGAAAGAATCACAGCCGCTGGTCGTGCCGAATTTGTACCCATCATGGATAACAGTTCTAAAGAAGGTCGCGCAGCAAACCGTAGAACACGAATCGTGATCATGCCAAAGTTGGATCAGTTCTTTGGAATGATTGAAGATGAGATGAAAAAGTAAGTGGAGCTGGTTGATGAGGATGAGGGCGAATCTGAAAAGGTTCGCCCTTTTACATTTTGGCAAACCGAATCACTTTTGAGGAATTTCCCGCATCGATACGCATCAGATAGATTCCTGAACGGAGCGAAGAGATATCAACCGTTTTGGTGAATTTGGTGGTCGTTCCCACCTGCTCGCTCCAATGGATTCGACCAGACATGTCAAAAATGCTCAGCTTTACATTAGACGATAAAGGTAGTTCGCAATTGAGCATGATAGCATCCGAACCGATGTTTCGCACATACGCATCAACCTTGACAAGTTCTTCCATCCCAGTCACGGTTCCAACATTCAGCAGGACAGCGGTGGCTGTATCAAAACAATGGTTGCTACAAGTGAGCGTTACCTCATACTCACCAGGTTCAGCATAGGTATGTGTTGGATTCTCATCCTCGCTTGTCATCCCATCACCAAAATCCCAGAAATAGGAATCGGCCTGAAATGACTGGTTCTGAAACCCATATTCATAGCCTCCCTGAGGCTGCGCCACAAACTGTGCATATTGAAACCACGTGTTTCCGCAGAAACTTTGAGATTCGATGAATACGCCTGAATCCAAAACTCCATCTCCAATGTCCGCAACAGCAATCACAAAATGATATGTTTCTCCAGGTGTAACTGGATACTCAAGGTTCATCACGGTAGTGAACGCGTCATATTGAACATAAGGCCCGTTCGAATTATCGACATAATACTGGCAGTTTGTGCAGGGACCAGTGGTCGGTTCAGTAGGGCTATATCCGTTGTTTACATTGTTAATTGTGATCGGAATGTTCGCGTTAGGAATCAGAGCAATGTTCTCTGCTCCATTTGAATACGGCCCTGAAATTCCTGGTCCAGAAATAAAGAATCCGAAAGCGTCATTATATCCAGATTGAACATATTCTGGATATTCCTCCGATCCGAATACGAAATCTGAAGCGAAGATGGTATCTGCAAATGGGGTGAAGTCAAACTCAATCCAAACGGCATCGAAGGATTGAAAGCCGGCAAGAGTTGTCAAGTCAACATAACCAGAACCATTTTGATTTGAACCCATAGAATTTGCATTATCTGGTCCTAAAGCAGTACTAGCCATGCCAGAGGTGAGCAGAACTCCACCGTTCATGCCAATGGCATTCACGCTATCGATGAAGATTCCAAAAGCACTTGCTGGGCCATGAAACTGAAAGTTGGAAACCTGCACACAGCCTCCCACAATGATGGAATCGAGCAGAGCGGTTGTGACGGTGGTCAACTGGTTGATGTAAAACCCCGAAGGAGGCGCTGCCCTGGAGTCGCGATGATAATCAGATTGACGTGATTGCCCGAAGGCCATTGAGCAAATGAGCAACGAAAGAATGGTGATCTGATGTTTCATAACTGGCGTGTTTGCTATTAAGACGTCTTGCGAAAACAAATAGTTACAACCATGGTTACGAATGATTGCTGACATTTGCGCCCGTTTTTAGTCAATGACCAAACAGCTTACCTACCTTCTTGCGTTCATCAAGTTCACGCATATCATGGACTTTATGATCATGATGCCGCTGGGTGCACACCTCGAACGGGTTTGGAACATTTCTCCAAAGGAATTCGGCCTGTTGGTGGCTGCGTACACGTTCAGCGCAGGAATTGTAGGGTTGTTCGGTTCGTTTTTCATGGACCGATTTGACCGCAAACACGCCCTGATTTTCCTTTACATCGGTTTCTTATTGGGAACTTTTGCTTGCGCGTTCTCCGATTCATACCACATGCTCCTCATTTCTCGATGCCTGACCGGTTCATTTGGTGGATTGCTGGGAGCTACGGTACTTTCCATTGTTGGAGACCTTACACCCATGTCCAAGCGATCTGAAACGATGGGAACCATCATGGCTGCATTCTCTGCTGCTTCGGTTTTCGGTGTGCCTTTCGGTCTATTTCTAGCAACCAAATTCGGCTGGCAGGCACCATTCCTCTTTCTTGGAATTGTAGGGCTTCCAATTCTTGTATTGAACGTAATGATGGTTCCGAATGTGCGCGAACATTTGCTTCAATCAACCCAAAGTCCGAAGGTTATTTTTCAGACTATGATGGCAGACAGCAACCAACTTACAGCCCATGTTTTCATTGTGCTGTTGATGCTCGGACAGTTCTCTGTCATCACATTCATTGCACCTTACATGGTTTCAAATGTTGGATTCTCTGAAGGGCAAGTAGCATACATCTATTTGGCCGGAGGCGTGTGCACGCTTTTTTCTTCTCCCCTTTTTGGCCGATGGGCGGATAAGTTCGGACAGCTTCGATTCTTCACCATCGTGACACTTCTTTCCCTCATTCCACTTTGGGTGATAACCAACCTACCCAAACTCCAACTCGTAGCTGTTCTGGTTATTACGAGCATCATGTTCATCGTCATTTCGGGGCGCATTATTCCGGCCATGACCATGATCACTTCTTCCGTCAGACCAGAAAGACGTGGCGGTTTTATGAGCGTCAATTCGAGTATACAACAACTCGGTGCTGGCGTGGCCAGTTATGTGGCAGGTATGATCGTAGTAAAATCGGCTACAGGAGAATTGCAGGATTACAATCTGGTCGGCTATTTGGCCATTACTTCATCCATCATTGCCATTTATGTGGCAAGCAAAATGAAAGCCGTTTCGTGATCTAATCGTAGCGCAGATCTACCGAGAATTTCTCTGGGTGCTTTGGAGCGATGTCTTTGTAGAACGCCATGATCTTACGTAGATCGGCATCCATATCTCCACTTGGATGAATAATGGGGCCAACGCCTGCGTGTTTCCGCTTGTAATCCAAATAACCCAACGCGATTGGAACTCCAGCAGCTACCGCCACATGGTAGAAGCCCATTCTCCATTCAGTTCGCAATGCACGCGTTCCTTCGGGTGTCACCATCATGGCCAAGGTCTGGTGTTCTTTGAAAAGATCTGCCATTGCCTCGGTCATGCTTTTGCGCTCCGCACCCGGTTCTTTCGGTGTTCTGTCAATGGCCAATCCGCCCATAGCTTTGGTGAGCCATCCGAATGGAGGTCGGAACCATTCCTTTTTAATGGTAAACCGAAGTGGAATACCCATCAGATAGAAGGCTGAACGTGCATGAACCAGATCCCAATTGCTGGTATGTGGCGATGCGATGATGACGCAGCGTTGCACATCGGCAGGAATGTCCTTATCCATTGTCCAGCCGCTGAAAAAGAAAATGATCTTTGAAATGATGGTTCCCATGTGGTCAAATGTAAGAACCCCAACAGGAACACAGTTTGATCTTTCCCTTAATATCGCATAACGCTGATAGGCGATGAATCGCTTGCATTACCATTCATGATCTGAACGATGTAATAACCTTCGGCCATATTAACCATGTTCACCACATAAGGTATCTGCTCATACTGTTTAATGAACACTAACCGACCTGAAGTATCCATAATGCGGATCTCAGCATCTGTTTCGGCAAACTTTCCTGTATTGATAGCGAACATTCCGTTGCTCGGATTCGGATAGAGCATAAAACCTAGATCATTGGACTCCTCTTGCTCAGATGAGAGTCCCTCACCTACCTGACAGGTTTGAATCTCTGTCCAATCTATATTGACACAGAAGTCGAGGTGGTCAAACACCTGGCCCGCAGAATTTGCCAAAATTTCGTACGTGTTTGTAACAGGAACCCCTGGAATGTTGACGAAAATCGTGTAAGTCGTATCGCTACTTGGCACAAAAGAGAATTCGTACTCACCATTCGTGTTAGTTGACACTCTTCCCTGTGCCTGACCTGGTGGGGTCTTCTCCACAACTACATCAATGAGCGGAATAGGGTCTTCTTCAGTCTCCGTTTTTCCACTCGGATCGTACCATAACGTTCCTGAAAGTGTATTTGAACCATTGAATAGCATCGGCTCAATCATTGCTATATCCTTCACAAAATCGTTTCCACACATATTGAATACCGCAGCATTGTTCCAATCGTACTCGGCTGGATAGTAAGTCTCTACGCTCATTGGGTAGAAAGCATCATTAGGGTTGGCCATTAGGACAAAAGCTTGGAAATTGTCTACTTGACCAAAGTCGTAATATCCGACAACATCCGTCATCACCGAATCGATCGGACTCCAAACCCCTGGATTGACCGCGTCATATTCGTACATGAACGCCCAACACTCTATGCATGGAAGGTTGCCCATTGTCAGAGTTCCTTGCAACGAACTTGACGTTGAACTAACGGTAATCATATCTGAAGCATTGCAACCATTGAAATCCGTGACCGTTACTACATACTGAGCTTCTACAGAACTTTCGGTCGGTGTCAATACAGCAGATGTCACGTTGATTACGTTCAAATCTGGAGATGCTGTCCAATCAGAAGTAAAAGGACCTGTTCCGCCAGAGATTACCACATCCAATTGGGTGGAACCGTTGCTAGGACAAAGGCTAATATTGGCTCCAGATGAGAAATTCACCGCAAGAATGTCTGGTTCACCGATCACTACAGGAACCATTATGGTGCAACCGTGATCATCAGTGACGCTTACCGTGTAGGAACCAGCGGAAAGTCCAGAGAAGTTACCATCGTTCTGTGGTCCAGAACCGATATCGAACATGTAAGGTGATGTTCCTCCAGAGGCACTTACCGAGGCTGAACCCGTTGAGTTGCCATTGCAATCTGCATCTGAACTGGCATCCAGCGATGCTGAAAGAGCTGATGGTTCACCGATCACCACAGGAACCGTTGTAGTGCAACCGTGATCATCCACAATCGTCACCGTGTAAGAACCAGCAGAAAGGCCAGAGAAGTTGCCATCGGCCTGCGGTCCATTGCCAATATCGAAAGTGTAAGGCGATGTTCCGCCAGAGGCACTTACCGAGGCTGAACCGGTTAAGTTGCCATTGCAATCTGCATCTGAACTGGCATCCACCGATGCTGAAAGAATTAGCGGCTCATTGACGGTAAAACCGATTACGTTCTGGCAAGCGTTCGCGTCTGTAATGGTTAAAAAATAGTCACCGGCTGTAAGTCCAACGAAATTTCCGCTTGGCTGAGAGCCCAAACCAATATCGTAAGAGTAAGGAGCCGTTCCACCAGTACCAACAAGTACGACTGAACCTGTTGCATTGCCGTTACAATCGACATCGGAGTAAGAATCAACGGATGCTGAAAGGAGCGATGGTTCATTTATGGTAAATCCAACCGTAGTCTGGCAGCCGTGATCGTCCTTCACAATTACGCTGTAGTTAGCGGCCGGAAGACCAGCAAAAAAACCGCTTGATTGTGGGCCGGATCCTAGGTCATATGTATAAGGAAAAGTTCCGCCCGATGCAGTTATGGTCACAGAACCAGTTAACGTTCCGGTACATACCACATGGGTAAGTTCATCAATGGAACCTTCAATGGCCGATGGTTCTCCAATAGTAAATGGCACAGTGGCCTCACAGCCGCTTGAATTTTTCGCCACAATGACATAATCGCCTGCTGACAATCCACTAAAAAAGTTACTTGCCTGTTCACCGTTTCCAATATCAAACGTATATGGTCCTGAACCGCCAGAAGTGCTTATCGAAACCGATCCGGTTGCATCTCCCTCACAATCGGGCATTGTGATGGTATTGACAGATGCGGAAAACACGGATGGCTCACCTACGGTAATGGTATTGGTCGTAACGTCAGAACAACCGAAATCATCCGAAATCATAACATAATAGTCATCCGGACAGAGATCAACAGCTGTCGCTGTCTCTTGAGCATTCGCATCGCTCCAAATAAAATTGTAGAAACCTGCGTTGGGCCCAGAAACTGAAACGGTTGTCTGCCCATCGCAATTTCCGGCACAGGTAGCATCTAAGGCCGACAGGTTATACGATGGCTGTCCTAGAACAACAATGACCCTCTTGGCAACCATTTGTGTACACAGAATTGAGGCCACTGTCAATTTCATGATGTACGTTCCGGGGGTGGTATAGGCATACTGCGTCAATGGAATCTGCAATCCATCAACAACGTTACTTCCGTCACCGAAATCCCAAGTTCTAAGAGAAATTAGTCCTTCTAACAAGGATTCGTCTTCAAACTGAAGCGTCATATTGGAGCAGATGAAAATGGTATCATTGCTCTCTCCCAGTTGACCAAGGACAGCCAATTCAGCTTGGCATTGTGCAAAGGCATTTAAGGTTGGGATGCTTAATAATAGAATGAACAATAGACTTCTCGCTTGTTTCATATTGCAATAGATTTGATGGTATTTCCCTTGGAGTTACCTAGATGATAGAGGGCATACGTAATAACCACGTGATGGTTTTATTCCAACGAAAAAAAACGTGACCCAACTTCTAATACCTATATGCTGACCGAATGAAAAGCAACTTTGTGAATTCAAACTGTAACTGAATCGGCTCGGTACGAGTAAAACCGACTCGTGATAAATAGAAATTTGAAGCAGTACTATTGGAATGCCAGTATTCTGACCGTTGTTCTTTGGCTATGTGGTCAAAGTATCTACGGTCAATCGTATGACTTCCAAACGTTCACAGTTGAGAATGGCCTTGCGCAATCTCAAGTACTCTGCTTGCATCAGACCAACACAGGAGAGCTTTGGATCGGCACTAATCAAGGTGGCATCAACTGTTACAACGGCACGAATTTCAAGTATATCTCAACTGAAAACGGGCTTTCAGATAACGTGGTTTACGCGATCAACGAGCTGGGCGACCGTATTTTGGCAGGAACCAATAATGGACTTAGCATTATTGAAGGAACTGGCATCTCCATCCTTAACACGGAAAACGGTCTGCCACATGCAGGAGTTGTAAGTATTCTAGTTTCCAGCAAGAATGAGATCTGGTTGGGAACAGGAAAAGGCGTGGCCAAACTGGAAGGTGATTCCATTAAAGTTGTTGAACTGGATCCTGACCTTTCACAATCCACCATCATGAGTATCCGCGAGGGCCAAGATGGTTCCATATGGTTTGCAACGGTTCAAAACGGTGTGTTTCGGTGGAACGGAAAGGACATTCTCAATATAACCACCGATGACGGATTGGACCACAACTATGTTTTTGACGTGATGCCGATCAACAAGTTTGAAACCTGGATTTTCGGTTACAAAGGCTTGTACCGTCTTTCAGGGCAAGAACTAAAACGCGAATATGCTGGAAGTCTTATCTCCGAGCACAGCATCTTTTACGGATACACGAACGACAAGGCAGGCAATGTTTGGATCGGAACAAGTAATGGCGTTCTTAAATACGCGAATGGCAAATTCAAACTGTTCAATAAAGAAAGCGGGCTTGTTAACAACAATATCTGGAAGCTACTTCAGGACCGTGAGGGAAATCTTTGGTTCGGTTCAAAATCTAACGGAGTTTCGAAACTGAACAGCGAACGATTCAAGATCTACAGTACTGAAAATGACTTAAAAGACCCAAGAGTTGGCGCTGTATTTCGTTCGAAGACAGGTCAGTTCTGGTTAGGAACACACCAAGGTGTTGCTGTTTGGAATGGCAATGATCGTCTCTTTTTCGAACAAAAAGACGGGTTGATATCTGAGGTGGTAAGAGACATAGACGAAGGCCCTGAAGGCACTATTTACATCGCCACTGATTATGGTTTCAATACCTATAAAGACGGTCTGCTTGTGTCGTATGAGCAAACAGAAAAAAACCTGAACGGTTGTCATGACGTATTTGTGGATGGAAATGACGTTTGGTTCGGGACCGCAGGAGGGGTTGCCAAATTTGAAAACGGAACGCTTATTCGACCGTCAAACTCAGGTCAATTCGATTCATTGGTGTTCGATGCTGTTCGACACGAGAATGATCTATGGTTTGCATACGAACATGGCGTTCTCAAATATGACGGTCACACGTTTGTGAATCTCAAGGCTAAAGACGGCTTTTTTGACGGAAGGACACGAAGCGTTGCCGTTGGCCCAACAGGAAATCTTTTCTTCGGAACTAACAAGGGAATCTATATGTATAATGGCGACTCTTGCATTAACATCAGTGTCGATCAAGGCCTAATTTCCGAAGCTGTTTATTCCTTGAACTTTGACGCCAAGGGCAGCCTTTGGGTTGGACAGTCTAAAGGTCTTTGCCGAATTTATTTTGACGATAAAGGCAATCCCACTGATGTGATCCGTTACGGAAAGGCGCAAGGATTTATGGGTTTGGAGTGCAGCGGAAATTCCATTTGGACCGATGAGGACGGAACGGTTTGGATCGGTGCGACCAACGGGCTGGTTGAGTACGATCCAACACAAGACAAGGGGCTTTTCTTCAAACCAAAAACACGGATAACGGCTGTCAAGGTATTCTCACAGGAAACCGATTGGAGCCAGTACACCGATTCTATTTCCCTTTCCGGAATCCCTTTCAATCCTGAAATTCCGTATGCCAAAAACACACTGAAGTTTGAGTATTCTGGTGTCAGCCTCACCGTGCCGATTTCCATGAACTACAGTTATATGCTAGAAGGATATGATGAGGATTGGTCGAAGATCACGAACAACAGCGAGGCCACATATACCAACCTGTCGCCAGGCGATTATACCTTCATGGTGAGGGCAGGTTTTGGAGACGAACTTTGGGAAAATGAACCTATCAGTGTTTCATTTACGGTGCTTCCTCCGTTCTATCTCACCACGTGGTTCTTTCTGTTTTGCGCTCTGGTAGCCAGCGCAATCGCGTACTCCTATTTCGCAATTCAACGTGTCAACCGGAAGATCACAAAGCAAAACCTCGAAATTGAATTACAAAAAGATGTAATTCAGAAGAAAAATCGGGAGATGATCGATAGCATCAACTATGCAAGTACCATCCAATCCGCAACACTTCCTACAATCGAGCAATGGAGTAAGCTTCTGCCAGATTCGTTTGTCCTTTTTAAGCCAAAGGATATTGTGAGTGGCGATTTCTATTGGTTATCTGAGCGAGGCGATAACGTATTCTTCTCCGCTGTTGATTGCACGGGTCATGGTGTTCCTGGTGCATTAATGAGCATCGTTGGCTACAACGGATTGAACCAAGCCATTAGTGAATACCGCCTTTCTGAGCCAGCGGCCATCTTAAAACATTTGAGCACAAGTGTCAACGAGTCATTGCGGAAATCGGAACATGATAATTATGTGAAGGACGGGATGGACATTGCGTTGTGTAAACTGAACCGCAATAGCATGAAATTGGAGTTCGCGAGTGCATTCAACCCGCTATTGATCATTCGAAATGGAACAGAGATTCTCATCAAAGGAGACCGAATTGCCATTGGAAGCATGGATACGGAAGAACGTCCGTTCCAAAATCATCTTGTTCAACTTGAAAAAGGCGATTGTATTTACATCTATTCTGATGGATATGCCGATCAATTCGGTGGTGAATTGGGAAAGAAGTTAAAGACCACTGTCATGCGGAAGAAAATTCTAGAGATCAGTTCGCTTCCGATGGAATTGCAAAAAACTGAATTGGAAAAGTATCTTATCGAATGGCAGGGCTCATACGATCAAGTGGATGACATCTGCGTCATTGGCGTGCGGATTTAACCTTCA
Source organism: Flavobacteriales bacterium (assembly GCA_021739695.1). NCBI lineage: Bacteria > Pseudomonadati > Bacteroidota > Flavobacteriia > Flavobacteriales > Flavobacteriales bacterium. Next base: position 44,395 of record JAIPBM010000012.1, read on the forward strand.
CTCAACCAACAGTTGAGTTACAAACTGATCTGTTTCCTCCACAAATTCATGATAATACTCGCCTGTTCCAGGACCAGAAAATCCAGTGTGGATTCTTCGCACCTTTCCTTTTCTGTCCAAAAAAATTCCTGTCGGAAATGAAAGCACCTGATTGAGCATGGGCAGTTTTTGACTCGCTTCTGTCTTACTCGCTTTTCCCGCAAGCAAAATCTCGTACGGCACATTGAAATGTTCCTTGAGTCGCGCAAGCGAGCGAATGTTCGTTTCCTCGTTATCGCTCTTTTCAAAAGCGAGGGAAATCACTTCCAGACCTTGCTGATGAAACTTGTTGTAAAGCGACACGAGGTAAGCGGTTTCGTCCATACAATTTGGGCACCAACTTCCCATTATTTGCACAATCACCACTTTGCCTTTATACCTGTCATCATCCAAGCTTACTGTTTCTCCCTGCATGTTTCGGAACGAGAATTCCAAACCAGAATAACCCGGTTTAATGAAAGTGAGAGACGTTGGATCTGGCAGTTCATAGGTATCATCCCACGTTCCAACCCAGTTCTCTTGCCAATGTATTCCTGACCAAAAATCACCATCGATCTTGTTGCCATCTATTCGTGCTTTGAAAAGGAAAACGTGTGATCCGTCAAAACAGGAAAGCAAAAGACTGTCTCCAGAAATATTGCCATCCAAATAGCGATAATCGCCCGTTGTGGTCAGAAATGTTCCGAAAGCCCTATCTCCATCCTGTTCAAAAATGCCCAAGGCCAAGTATTCATTATCGCTTCCGGGACTGAATTCCACGCGCCACTTGCCAGTAGGATCAGCAATTGGCGGTTTAGATATTTTGAATCTACTTTCGAATTTCTTGGAGGCTACGAACGGAATGCGATAATCGTCTTTTCGCGAATAATCGAAATAATTGCCAAGGATGTGCTCTCCATCGTATTTCCCGATCAAAGCCGTGTTGAAAATGGGCAATCTGATAAAAACGCTGTCGTTTTTCGTTTCGAACTGATCGGCCAGAATCCGTTCTTTACCGTTGATGGCATAGAACTGTAGCTTTCCTTTTTCGTCAACAATCTCTGCCTGAAATGGCACTTGTTCTTCGCCAATATCAAGTGTAAACCGCCAAGTTCCTGCAATTGGCAATGATTTCTTCTCTTCAGAACAACCTAGGAAAAGGATGAGTCCTAAAGAGAAGAGGATCAATCTCTCAAATTTCAATGAATTCGCTTTCGATGGCATACTCAGAATCGAAAAGCAACGTGACAGAAAGTTTTCCTTTCATCATGTATCCTTCTCCAGTTGTGAAGAATAGACTTTGATCAGAGCTGTAAAGGAAGTTCTCCGTCCTTCTATCAACCGTTAGTTGCAAGCACTGTTTTGTGTCCTTATCGATGGTCACAACCACATTTTTCACGGGAATCTGGTCGTTCTCTGTCTTGTATGTTATCACATACATCCGCTCCAACGAAATGGTATCTACTTTGAATTCTCCTCGCCATGCAGGTCGGTTGATGTCAGATTCTACGAACGCATCGAATTCCTCATCCCAATCTACATCTCCGCGCTCTATGATGTGCGTGTGACCATCTTTTGTGATGTGCTTACGCACCCACTGACCTCTACTTTTGAAATTCGTTATCTGCTTGGTAATGAAAGAAGGCAGATCGTAATAATTACGTTGGTTTTCATAATACACCTCCGAAGGATCCTTAGAACAGGAACACATCAACATGACCAGAGATATGTAAAGCAATCGATTCAAACAGCGCGATTAGAAATCAAACTTTATTCCCTGTGCCAAAGGCAATTGGGTACTATAATTAATGGTGTTGGTCTGTCTTCTCATGTAAACTTTCCATGCATCTGAACCCGATTCGCGACCTCCGCCAGTTTCCTTCTCACCTCCAAACGCTCCTCCGATCTCGGCACCAGATGTACCGATATTCACGTTTGCAATACCGCAATCAGAACCAACACAACTCAAAAACAATTCTGCCTGACGCATGTTCGTGGTCATAATTGCAGAAGACAATCCTTGATCAACCCCATTCTGTAAAGCAATTGCCTCGTCAATATCGCTATACTTAAGCAAATACAGAATAGGCGCGAAGGTTTCTTGCTGAACGATCTGAAAATGATTTTTTGCTTCCGCGATGGCAGGCTTCACATAACAGCCGCTTTCGTATCCTTCTCCCTGCAGAACACCTCCTTCAACCACCATGTTGCCACCTTCTGCTTTCACTTGTTCCAAAGCCTTCAGGTAAGTCTCCACAGATTGCTTATCGATAAGAGGACCAACGTGATTGTGTTGATCCAATGGATTACCTATTCGAAGCTGTCCGTAAGCTTTTACCAAACTTGCTTTAACTTCTTCGTACACACTTTCGTGAATAATAAGTCTCCTAGTACTTGTGCAACGCTGACCGCAAGTACCAACGGCTCCGAAAAGAGCACCTATAATGGAAATGTTCAGATCGGCATTTTCAGTAATAATGACTGCGTTGTTTCCGCCCAACTCCAGCAATGTCTTACCCAATCGTGAACCAACAGCAACCGCCACTTTTTTGCCCATACGTATAGAGCCTGTGGCAGAAATAAGCGGAACGCGTTTATCATTGGTCATCAACTCGCCTACGGTATAGTCTCCTTGAACAACACAGCTAACACCTTCGGGAACTTGGTTCTTCTTAAATACTTCTTTAATGATGTTCTGACATGCAACACCAGACAAAGGCGCTTTTTCTGACGGTTTCCAAATACAAACATCACCGCAAACCCAAGCCAACATGGCATTCCAACTCCAAACGGCCACTGGAAAGTTGAACGCGGAAATGACTCCTACAACTCCTAATGGATGGTACTGCTCGTACATTCTGTGCAAGGGTCGCTCAGAGTGCATGGTCAATCCATAAAGTTGGCGTGATAGTCCAACCGCAAAGTCGCAGATGTCGATCATCTCCTGTACTTCGCCCAAACCTTCTTGCAAGCTTTTTCCCATTTCATAGGAAACCAATTTACCAAGCGGTTCTTTCTTTTCACGAAGCGCCTCACCAACCTGACGAACAATTTCGCCACGCTTAGGTGCTGGCCACATGCGCCATTCTTTAAATGCAGCTTCTGCTTTAGAAACTACCAGATTGTAATCGTTGCTGGTGCATGAACCGACTGAAGCAATAAGATTTCCATCAACCGGTGAATAAGAATCGATAGCGGCACCTTCTCCTTTATAATCGACCAGACCAGTAGATGCAGCTGGATTCAACTCCTTGATATTGAGATCCTTCAGTACCTCTCCTATATCTGTTCTCATATCTAGCAATACCTCTGACATATGCGTTACATTATTGGTTGTGGCAAAGGTAACAAATAAGGATGCCTTAAGTTCTTACAAACAAATACCCCCACCGAGTCAGCCGAAGCGTCATGCGATGGGGGTGAAACCAGGAATTGGAACTGTAGACCAAAGTTACGACATCGTTTGGATATTTCACCATCAACGAGATTTTTTTTTCGATGAATGAGTGATTACGTCCTTTTAAAGGTAAATGCTAAAATGTTCTCTAAACCGTTTTCGAGCGAGATCCGCTTGCTAAAAGTGGTGACATCAATGGGTACTCCTGAAGAATTGATAAATCGATAATCGACCATCTCAACGTCTCTTAATACCGTGACGCGAGCATGAGACTTTAAAACATCCTGAAAATCATCCTGATGAAAGTAATCGTATGCCGAATTGCCCACGAGTTCCTTCTCTGTGTAGCCGCAAAATGCCACAACGGATGGTGAAACGCGAACGTACAAAGCTTGCTTATCATGAATGGAAACTATCGCAAATTCCGCATCGCATGTTTCTAAAAAGCTTAATGCCTCGCTGTAGGAATTGCTCTTAAAAAAGTCTTGCTCCAGCTGTTTAAATCGGTTCATACTATTAGGGGTCAATCGGTTACAAGGTACTCCACATTTCTGTGTTGAAAAAATCAAAATTCGATAACGTTAATGCCCGCAGAACACACGTTCAAAACTGTAAATTTCCAACAACTAGAGTGATTAGAAATGGCAAAAAAGCAAGAGGTCAGAAAGATATTTGTATTGGACACTTCGGTGATCATTTACGATCACAACGCGATCACTCAATTTGATGAGCACGATGTGGCCATTCCGATCACGGTTTTAGAAGAACTCGACAATTTCAAAAAGGGAAACGACAGTAAGAATTTTGCTGCGCGAGAGTTCATAAGAGAGCTTGATGTATTGGCTGGGACGAAGACATTGCAGCAGTGGATTCCTATCAATGGTTCGAAAAAAGGGTCCTTCAAGGTTATTATGACCGGCAAGAATGACGTTGATGCTAATAAGGTCTTTGGCGAAACCAAAGCAGACCACAGGATTTTGAATGCTGCTTTGGCGGTTCAATCTGAGCATCCGGATAGAAAAGTGATTCTTGTAAGTAAGGACATCAACTTGAGGTTGAAGGCCAAATCGTTGAATCTGAATGCCGAAGATTACGAAACGGGCAAGATCAAGGATGTGAGCATGCTTTATAAAGGGGAAACCTCGGTAGAAGGCATCGAATCTTCTGTCATTAATGACCTATACCAGGAAGGAACCTGCGAGCCAGCCACAGTTGGACTGAAAGACGCTCCATACAATCATTATTACATTCTTAAAAACGGGAAGAAATCTGCTTTGGTCCATAATAATCCAGAGACAGGCCTGCTGCACCGCATCGAAAAAACCACTGCTTATGGTATTCGCCCATTGAATGCCGAACAGGTTTTTGCGCTCCATGCCATTCTCGACCCGAACATCAAACTGGTAACCTTACAAGGTGTGGCCGGAACAGGAAAAACGCTTTTGGCGCTTGCCGGAGCCATGGAACAGAAAAAGGATTTCCGCCAGATCTATTTGGCCCGTCCAATCGTACCATTAAGCAATCGGGATATTGGTTTTCTGCCAGGAGACATCAAGAGTAAAATAAACCCTTACATGGAGCCGCTTTGGGATAACCTCAAGTTCATTCAGAGTCAATTTCCAGAAAAGGGAAAAGAGGCCAAACAGATTCAACTGATGGTAGAAACCGAAAAGTTGATGATCACTCCTCTAGCATACATACGCGGAAGAAGTTTGAGCAACATCTTCTTCATTATTGATGAAGCGCAAAATCTAACTCCTCACGAAGTAAAAACAATTATTACTCGTGCTGGAGAAAACACCAAGATCATTTTTACAGGCGACATCTTTCAGATAGACACTCCGTATTTGGACACGCAAAGTAACGGTCTATCCTATCTCATTGAGAAGGTGAAAGGCAATAGACTCTGCGCACACGTTACGCTGGAAAAAGGCGAACGGTCTGAACTAGCAAACTTGGCAAACGAACTTCTGTAGGTCATTCAGGTCTAGCTCAACGAGCTAATAGTTGAAGCATCCGAAGCTATTTCAGCTTCCATCTTGTTCATTTTGTATGCCATTGCAGATGGTCATAAATCTGCTTTGCCCCGTTAGCGTAAAGGCGTAATTTCGCGGGCTTACATGACAGGTTGACCGAACACCATACCAAGGAATGGTTGTTGCTAAAAGCTCGGTCATTCAAAAAGGAATTCAGACACAATGATCAATTTCATAAACAATCTTGCACGAAAGGTATTCGGCACGAAGGCCGATAAGGATATTGAAGAAATTCAACCTTTCGTTGAGAAGATAAATGAGATCTCGAAAACCCTTCAAGGGATTTCCGATGATGCGCTTCGCGGAAAAACAGCAGCGCTCAAACAACAGATAAACGACTATTTGTCTGCTGAGCGAAATCAGATTTCCGAACTGGCCGAAAAAGCTGAACAGCCAGCAACAGATATTGAAGAAAAAGAACGTCTCTACGATCAGATTGATAAGTTAGAAGAGGTCGTTACCAGTAAAATTGAAGAGGTTCTCCTTGAAATTCTGCCAACGGCTTTTGCAGTGGTGAAAGAAACCGCCCGAAGGCTTAAAGACAATGGTTCGCTTACGGTAACTGCTACCGAAATGGACAGGGATCTGGCTGCAACCAAAGGGTATGTTACCATCAATGGACAGCAGGCCACTTTCCCAAATACATGGAAAGCTGGCGGAACGGAAGTAAAATGGGACATGGTTCATTACGATGTGCAGCTCATTGGTGGCGTGGCACTTCACAAAGGACGGATTGCGGAAATGGCCACTGGTGAAGGAAAAACCCTTGTTGCCACGCTTCCTGTGTATTTGAATGCGTTGGCTGGTCGTGGGGTTCACTTGGTGACGGTGAACGATTACCTGTCTAAACGTGACTCTGAGTGGATGGGACCACTTTATGAATTCCACGGATTGAAAGTAGATTGCATTGATAAGCATCAACCGAATTCTACAGAAAGACGTACTGCTTACAATGCTGACATCACTTTTGGCACGAACAACGAATTCGGTTTTGATTATTTGCGTGACAACATGGCACGCGAAGCGGGCGATCTGGTACAACGCAAGCACAACTACGCCATTGTAGATGAGGTCGATTCTGTATTTATTGATGATGCGAGAACACCGCTTATCATTTCAGGACCAGTACCAAAAGGCGATCAGCACGAATTTGATGAACTAAAGCCTAAGGTTGAAAAGTTGCTTCAGGTTCAGCGCACATTCTTCAACACCACATTGGCAGACGCTAAAAAACTGATTGCCGACAAGCGCGATGGTTACAAAGAAGGAGAAGGCGGAATGGCCTTGCTTCGTTGCTATCGTGCATTGCCGAAAAACAAGACGCTGATCAAATACTTGAGCGAGCCAGGTGTGAAGCAAATTCTTCAGAAAACGGAGAATTACTACATGCAAGACCAGAACAAGGAAATGCATAAGGTTGATGCAGAATTGTTCTTCGTAATTGATGAAAAGCACAATTCCATCGAGCTGACTGAAAAAGGTCTCGAACTGATCACCAAAAACATGGATGATGATCAATTCTTCGTGCTTACAGACGTAGGTTCAGGAATTGCAGAGATTGAGAAAATGGGGCTTTCCGATCAGGAAAAAGCCAAGAAAAAAGATGAGTTGATGCGCGATTTCGCCATCAAAAGTGCCCGTGTTCATTCCATGAACCAATTGTTTAAAGCCTACACGCTTTTTGAAAAAGACGTGGAATACGTGGTGATGGACAATAAAGTGAAGATCGTGGATGAGCAAACGGGACGTATCATGGATGGCAGACGCTATTCTGACGGACTTCATCAAGCCATTGAAGCCAAGGAAAATCTGAAGGTTGAAGCGGCCACCCAAACTTGGGCAACAGTTACGCTTCAGAACTACTTCCGTATGTACCACAAACTTTCTGGTATGACCGGAACAGCCGAAACGGAAGCAAAAGAGCTTTGGGACATCTACAAATTGGATGTGATGGTAACTCCGACCAATCGTCCAATAACGCGCGATGACAAGGATGATCTTGTTTACAAAACAACCCGTGAGAAGTACAACGCGGTGATTGATGAGATTGTGAACCTAACTGGCCAAGGACGTCCAGTACTTGTTGGTACAACTTCTGTGGAAATCTCCGAACTATTGAGCCGAATGCTCAAAATGAAGAAGATCGATCACAACGTTTTGAACGCCAAATTGCACGCTCAGGAAGCTGATATTGTGGCAATGGCCGGAAAGCCTGGAGCGGTTACGATTGCCACCAACATGGCAGGTCGTGGAACTGACATCAAGCTTACGGAAGATGTGAAGAAAGCTGGCGGATTGGCCATTATTGGTACCGAACGTCACGAAAGCAGACGTGTTGACCGCCAGTTGCGTGGTCGTGCTGGTCGTCAGGGAGATCCGGGTTCTTCTCAGTTCTATGTTTCGTTGGAAGACAACTTGATGCGTCTTTTCGGTTCTGACCGAATTGCCAAGTTGATGGATAGAATGGGTTACGAAGAAGGCGAGGTCATTCAGCATGGAATGGTTTCGAAATCCATTGAACGTGCTCAGAAAAAGGTTGAGGAGAACAACTACGGCATACGTAAGCGATTGTTGGAGTATGATGATGTGATGAACGCTCAGCGCGAGGTGATCTACAAACGTAGAAGACACGCCTTGCAAGGCGAACGACTTTCTGTGGATGTGTTGAACATGATCCACGATACGGCTTCTTCTCTGCTAGACGAGTTCCATCCAGCGCGTGATTACGAAGGATTTAAACTCGACATCATCCGTACGTTCTCGGTAGAATCTCCGATCTCAGAAAAGGATTTCGGTGGAGGAAAAGTAGATGTGATACTTGAAAAACTTGTTCACGAACTGATTCAAAGCTACACACGGAAAAAAAGTGCCATCGCGGAGCGTGCTTTTCCAGTGATTGCCAATGTATTTGAAACACAGGGAGAGAATTTCAAGAACATCGTTATTCCATTCACAGATGGAATTAAGAGTTTGAACGTGGTTGTGAATCTGGCCAAAACCTACGAATTGAAAGGTTCGAATTTGGCTTTGGCGTTCGAGAAGAACATCATTCTTGCCATTATTGACGAGCAATGGAAAGAGCACTTGCGCGAAATGGACGAATTGAAAACGTCTGTACAGAACGCATCCTACGAACAGAAAGATCCATTGTTGGTCTATAAGTTCGAGAGCTTCGACCTATTCCAAAAAATGCTGGACCGCATGAATCGCGAAGTGATTTCGTTCCTGTTCAAAGGCGATCTTCCAAACGCAGAGAACACACGCGTTCGCGAAGCGCAAGAACGTAAAGAGCGAGTAACAGCTTCTCGTCCAGAAGTGGCGCAAAGACAAGTTGCCGCACCACAGAATGGCGAACCGCAACAAGCACTTCCTCAGCAACCACAGAAAAAACAGGAGCCTGTAACTGTGGAAGAGAAGATCGGCCGAAACGACCCTTGTCCTTGCGGCAGCGGTAAGAAGTACAAAGTGTGTCACGGGAAAAAGTAAAAGCCCTCTGAATCCCCCAAAGGGAGACTAAACAAGCGACCATGGACAAAACTTCAGATGAGAAAAGCCTCCCCTCGGGGGCGGTTGGAGGGGCTGGGAAAGTGCTTGCCACCATGTTGGATGAACAGCGCAATCTAACGCGCTTTTATCTTTCTAAACTAAAAGGTGAGGACATGCACCGCGAGTTTGAAGTGAACGGTTACACCACCAACAGTGCTTATTGGATTTTGGCGCATTTGTGCTGGGGCGAAAACATGTTGGCCATTCAAAGTCTAGGAGGCAAAACGTTGGACATTCCTTGGCTGAATGATTTCAAAATCCATTCCCCGAAGGGCGAAAAACCTGCCAGTCAGCCGTCATTAGAAGAGGTTTTGGATGCTTTCAAACAAATTCATGCTGTTGCTTTGGAAACCATTTCCAATTTAACCGAGGCTGAATTGGATGAGGAAAACATGCTTGGAATCGCCTTTGGCGAGAACACGAGCAAACGTTTTATGGCCATGCATGCCATTCGCCACGAAGGCACTCATTGCGGTCAGCTTTCGCTGATTGCGAAGATGTACGGGAAGAAAACGGTTTAATTAGTTACCAAAAACCTTCTTCAGAATATCCGAAACGCGAGCTGCTGGGTCTTTCCTGATCTTCGCTTCTTCTTCGGCCACAAGCGTGAAAAGTCCGTCAAGTGCTTTGTCTAAAACATAGGCATCAAGGTCTGGATTCACCTTTTTTACCATCGGAACTTTATTGTATTGGTTGATGATCGGATTCCAATACTTGGTCAGCTGCACTTTTTCGATGGCCGCTTTTACAATAGGTTCAAATTTGGCTTTCAATTCTGGAGATGTCTTGTCTTGAAGAAAGGTTGTTGCTGCACGGTCTCCGCCATTCAGAATATTCATTCCATCGTTGATGTTCATGCTGGTTATGGCATTAACAAAAATGGGCGCGGCTTCTTTAGCGGCTTCTTCAGCAGCTCGGTTCAGCGTCTCCACAAATTTGTCGACCTGCGGTTTCAAACCGACTTTTTCAACGGTTGTTCTCACCTGATCAACCTCTGGAGGAAACGGAATTTTGATCTTATCGTTCTTGTAAAATCCGTCTAGTTGCGATGCGGATTTTCCTGCATTGCTGCTTCCTACAGCCAAGGCTTCTTTCAATCCTTTTATGATCTCGTCTTCACTTAGTGATCCTGTGCCGTTGTCTGTTGTCACGTTTTTAACAGTCTTTTCGGCATCCTTCATAAACTTTCCGAAGTTCTGTCCGATGGTTGGAATTGTGATGATCAATGCGAGTGCGAATGTGCTTAGGAATTTCATGACTTTAAGATTTGTGAATTGAAACAACACTTATCAAAGGTTGCACCAAAAAACGAGGTTCATGGCGAAGGATTATTTACTGTTCAAAACTCTTTGCATTATTTCCAATCGTAAAGCGTTGTTAAACGACATCATTTTACTATTGACCAACGATTGTAAGAAACGTATATTCGCAGCCCTAAATTTTAATGGTAATTACAGATGGTAATTGGTAAAATTCGTGAGCAGTCAACCTTGTTGCTGATATTAATTGGTGGAGCCATGCTGGCTTTTATCCTTGGAGACCTCATCAACTCAGGCGGTTTTCTGCTCAATGGCTCTGCAACGCAGGTCGGAGAAATTGCAGGAACAGCAATTGAAGGACGAACTTTTGAAGAGCGCGTTCAGCAATCGATAGACAACTACAAGAGTCAAACTGGCCAAACAACAATTGATAATGCAACTACTGACCAATTGCGCGACCAGACATGGCAGCAAATGGTTCGAGACATTGTTCTTGGTGAAGAAATGGACGCTGCTGGCGTGCATGTAAGTACAGAGGAACTGTTTGATATGGTTCAAGGAAATAATCCTCATCCACAAGTGGTTCAAGCATTTACTAACCCACAGACCGGACAATTTGATCAGGCGCAGGTTATTGCCTTCCTCAAAAAAATGGAAACTGACGAGGAAATGAAAACCCGTTGGATCGCTTTTGAGAAAGACATCCAAAAACTTCGAAGAGTTGAGAAGTACAACAACCTTATTAAGAAAGGACTTTATATAACGAAAGTGGAAGCTGAAAGCGACCTTTTGGCAAAAAGCCAACCGGCTACCGTGAAATTCGTGCTAAAGCGATATACAAGCGTTTCCGATTCAACAATTCAGGTTTCTGATGCTGATCTGAAAAAATATTACAATGCAAACAAGTCTAAATATGAGCAAGATGCATCTCGCGATGTTGAGTTCGTTTCGTTCAGAGTAGATCCTTCTCAAGAAGATTTTGAGAAAGTGAAAAATTGGGCTGAACGTTTGAAGCCAGAGTTTGAATCGTCTGAAAACGATACGCTTTTGATCAACCGCGAGTCGGATGTACGTTTTAACGCAAGATGGCTTGCCAAAGGAGAACTTGGTGGAGCAATCGATTCGTTGATGTTTGCCGCTGAAAAAGGATACGTTGAAGGTCCATATTTGGAAGGACAGACTTTCCGAATGGCAAAATTGATCGGGGTGAAAACTGCTCCTGATTCGGTTGAAGCACGTCACATACTACTAAGACTAGAAACTTTCGGAAGTGTTGAGAAAGCAAAAGCTGCTGCTGATAGTTTGAAAGAAGTGATTGAAAAAGGTGGCGATTTTGCGGCCATTGCCAGTCAAAAATCAGAAGATCCAGGTTCAGGTGCCAAAGGCGGAGATCTTGGATGGTTCAAAGAAGGACAAATGGTTCCAAGTTTCAACGATGCTTGTTTTGATGGCAAAAAAGGTGATCTGGTTGTGGTTCGCTCACAGTTTGGATTCCACATCATTGAAGTAATGGACCAAAAAGGTAAAACTGAAAAACGTGCGGTTGCTTTCATCGATAGACAAGTTGATGCCAGCACTAAAACGTTCCAAATGGTTTACGGAACAGCTGATGAGTTTGCCAGAAGCATTACTTCTATCGCTTCTTTCGACCAGGAAATTGCTAGCCGTGGATTGAACAAGCGAATTGCTAGCAACTTGAAAGAGAACGACAAAACCATTGCCGGATTGGAAAACCCACGGGAATTGATCCGTTGGGCTTACAAATCGGAAAAAGGCGACATCAGCAAAGTATTCGAACTGGGAAATACGTTTGTTGTAGCAGCTCTTACTGCTGTACATGAGGAAGGATTTACCGCCATGGAAGAGATCAAAGATGAGATTGAGGCAGGAGCGATCCAAGACAAGAAAGCTGCAAAATTCATGGAAGAATTTGATGCTGCACGTGCTGGCGACATTCAGAGCATTGCAGATAAAATGAATCTTCCTGTTGAAGTAAAAGAGAATGTACTTTTCTCTTCAGCGGCTATTACTGGTCTTGGTCGTGAACCAGCACTTATCGGAACAATCAGCGGAATGGAGACTGGAGATATTTCTAAACCAGTAAAAGGCGAACAAGGCGTGTATGTGGTTTATTTAGAGAGCCGTGCACAAGCACCTGCTCAAAACAACTTGGCAAATAACGAACGTATGCTGAACAGCGCTCTTTCTTCAAGAGTTGACTTTGAAGTGTATGAAGCCTTGAAAGAAAAAGCAGAGATCGTAGACAATCGCGCTAAGTTCTTCTAAGAATCAAGCTATTTAATAACTAAAAAGCCCGATCAGTAACTGATCGGGCTTTTTTATGATTTGACATTTAAGCTCCTTACTTACGTTCATACAGAACCCATTTAGGGTAGTCGTACTCTTCAATCTTCGTCCATTCTTGTTTCAGTACGTAACCATTGTTTTCGGCAGTTGTTACATTTTGGCCTGACGCGTGATGAATGAAATACTTGGGTTTGTAAATCGAAAGGACCGAGTCGGCATTTAACTTAATATCAGTTACTAGCTTGGAATTAAGACCGCTCATGTCCAATACGTATCCTTGGTAATTGGCTCCAAAGTGTCCGTGAGCGGAAACAAGCGTGTCTGTTGCCGGAAACGAAGCAATCATCTCCCCTATTTCCAACCTTTCAGTCTCTACTGTATTCAAGTAGCGATCCATCCAATCTAATTCTCCCAATGTTAACGGAACGGAAGCAATGCTCAATGCCGCAAACATGAACATATAGCTTCGTAGAAAGAGCTTTTCACTTGCCTTAGCGAATTGTCGCATCAGGTAAACCACCGACAGAAGCAATTGCGTGTAAAGCAGCAGTTCAGGCATGGCATAATACCAGACCATTCGTTCCACCGGATTATAAACGTAGAACAAGCCCATGGTGGCCCAAAAACCAGCAAACAGTGCAATTTCTATCAAGCGAAAAGTTCGGTTTCGAAGACTTACCGCAACATGAAGCATTGGAAAGAAGATGGAAAACCCGAACAACGCTTTACGGGCGCCTTTGTCCATCATCAACTCCAAAAATGGAAACCAATGATTGGACGGATGCGAATGATGGTAAAGTTTGGCGTATGCCGATTGCGGCAGTGGTCCATCGAACAGGGCGAAAGAAGCACATACAAATAGTGCGATGGGAATACCTGCGTACAATGCTCCAGCGCGCCAGCTGGCAATCCAATCAGAACCAAAATAATCTGTCCGATTTTCATAAAGATGAATAAGCGAGAGCACCGTGACCAGCGGAACCGTATCGAGCTTTGAAACCACCGAAAGCCCAAAGAAAAGCCACATCCAATTTCTTCTTTCTGAGAAGAAGAAATAGATTCCTGCAAAGACGATGGCCAAATGAAAATTGGTTTCCAAGCCCGCAGTAGTCGAGAACAGAAACCGCGTGGACATCATAATTACCAAAACCGCTGAAGAAATGGTGATGATGTGGTTCTGAAATTTCCGCTGCAAAATGGACAGCAGCAGATAAAACACAACTGTAAGTCCTACAAAGTTGAGCCCAATGATTATGGCAGAATTGGAAGCAATATCGGCCATTGCCAATGAAATGGTGGCCAAACCATATAGAAAACTGGAAATGCCGAAAACCGGTCCATCGGAAACATTGTAACAATAGAAACAGCCTTTCCGCGCCATGTTCATATACCGAACCACAAAACCAGTATCATCAACAAAAATGTTTGGCAAAACGGTGTAGGTGAATGCGGCTGCAAAGACGGAAAGCACGAGATATCCGAACTTAGATGAACTCTTTTTCAGAATCTGATTCATACCAAAAGCTCCGCTAACGGCTAACAGTACAAATAGCACGTAATTGATTGTGAGTCCGCTGCTAAATCCAACCAGATCAATGGTTGCAACGGCCAAGCCGAGCATCAGTCCGAAATATTTTGAGAGTTCTTTCAGAAGTTCAGAGCTTCATGCTACCGTAGCTGCTGTAAACGGTAACCGTCCAGCTTCACAAAGATGAACAGCAGCATGGTAAATCCAAGCAGCGAGGAACCTCCGTAGCTGAAGAATGGCAATGGAATTCCAATAACGGGCATCAGACCTATGGTCATTCCCACATTAATGAGGAAATGGAAGAGCAGAATACTGGCTACGCAATAGCCATAGATGCGAGTAAACGATGATCGTTGGCGTTCTGATATGTAGACTATTCGCAAGATCAGTGCAGTGAAAAGGGAAATGACCACAAATGTTCCGAGAAAACCCCATTCTTCGCCCACAGTACAGAAGATGAAATCGGTGGTCTGTTCTGGAACAAAATCGTACTTCGTTTGCGTGCCTTTCAAAAAACCTTTTCCAGCAAAACCGCCAGAACCAATGGCAATCTTGCTCTGATTGACATTATAGCCAGCACCTTTGGGGTCATCTTTCTTGCCGAGTAGCACATCAATTCTTATCTGTTGGTGCGGCTCTAGCACTTGCGTGAAAATGTAATCTACACTGTAAACAAAACCCATCAACACCAGAAGTCCAGCAGCCACGGAAATGCCGAGCTTCCATGTTTTCCTTCTCTGAAACAAGAAAACGAGCAACGCGATGATGCTAAGCAGAATGAGCATTGTAAGCGGAGTGAAAAGCAATGAAAAGATGAACAACACAGCCATTGCCAGACCGAAAAGCAGGAAGTTCCCAGATAATCCCTCGCGGTACAATACGAGCGCGAACGCACCGAAAACAAGCGCTGAACCTGTGTCGTTCTGAAGTAAGATCAATGCTGCGGGAACAACAAGAATGATCGTAGCTATGATCTTGGTCTTCAGGTCATCCATCCGGATATTCAGCGTGCTGAGATAATAAGAGAGCGTAAGTGCGGTAGCACTTTTAGCAAACTCAGAAGGCTGTAGTTTGAATGAGCCGATATCGATCCAAGAACGAGCTCCAGATACATCTCGCGCAGTGACCAAAACCACTATCAGCAAAAGCAGAACGATGGCATAGATCGGTATCGCAAAAGTGGAATAGAACTTCCCATCAATGATCATGATGACCATTCCAACAAAAAAGGACAGCGTGATCCAGATCAACTGTTTCCCGTAGCGCTGCGTTGTGTCTAAGATACTCTGATGCTCTTCGTTGTAAACCGCTGCGTAAATATTCACCCATCCCATGAAAACGAGTGTCAGGTACAGAATAACTGTCACCCAATCAATTCCAGCAAATATGCTTTCCTGCCTTCTCATTTCTTCGTCTTCTTAGGCGGATTGGTGACAAGATCAGCCTCGAAAATAACCTGTTCGAACTGAGGACGACTGATCGTATCGCGCAAGTATTTCTCAACCATCAAACTGGCGATTGGAGCGGCATATTTACTTCCACCACCACCATTCTCTACAAACACGGCCAAGGCAATTTTCGGATCGTCTTTCGGGGCGAAACAAATGAAAATAGAGTGGTCTTCACCATGCGGATTCTGAGCTGTTCCGGTCTTGCCACACATCACCAAACTATCCAATCTTGAACGATAACCTGTCCCACCTTGCTCAAAAACCAAGGCCATTCCATCCACCACCGGATCAAAATATTTTCGATCAATAGTGGTCACATGTTTCTCTGTAAATCGATTGCCAATCGGCACTCCATCAATGGCTTTTACCAAATGTGGTGGATAATAATAACCACGATTGGCAATAGCCGCTGTCATGTTTGCGAGCTGAAGTGGCGTTGTTCCCAACTCACCTTGCCCAATGGCCATGGAAATAATGGTGAGTGATTTCCAATGATTCACACCATAATGTTTGTCATAAAACTGTTTGGTGGGCACACTTCCAGCATATTCAACTGGCAGATCGGTATTGAACTTGGTACCCAATCCGAAACTCATCACATGATTTCTCCATATCTCGTAGCCTTCCCAAGGTTTACCTGTGTGGTCGATGATATTTCGGAAAACGTTTCCATAATACGCGTTGCACGAATGCTGAATCGACTCGCGTAAATTCAAAGGTGAGCGGTGATCGTGACATCCCATTCTGAAATTGCCGGAAACATAGCCGCGCGGGCAGCGATAGGTTGTATTCTCGTTGAGCACACCAACCTGTTGCCCAATAAGGGCATTGATCAGTTTGAAGGTTGAACCTGGCGGATTCTGTTCACTCATCAACGCTCGATTGAAAAGCGGTTTCAGCGTATCTTTCATCAGAAGGCTGTAATTCTCTGAACGAACGCGACCGACCAGTAGATTTGGGTCAAACGTTGGTGCGCTGATCAAAGCAAGAATTTCGCCCGTGGATGGTTCGATGGCAACAATGGCTCCCGTTTTATTCTGCATGAGCCGTTCGCCATAAGCCTGTAACTCAGCATCGATGCTGGAAACAAGCGTTTTTCCAGCAACAGCCACAGTATCATATTTACCTTCTTTATAGCTTCCTTTTTGGCGATTGAACACATCAACCATGATCACCTTCACGCCTTTTTTGCCTCTCAATTCTTCTTCATACGACTTCTCGAGGCCGCTTATCCCAACATAATCTCCTCGCTTGTAGTAACTATCTTGTTCCAATCTGCTCTGACTGGCTTCGCCTACGTAGCCTAACAAATGCGCGGCAATTGGCTGTGGGTATCTTCTCAGCGTTCTTTTCTGAACGAAAAACCCATTCAGCCGATATAATTTCTCTTGCAGATTGGCATAGGTTATCCCAGATATCTGCTTCTGAAAAACGGTTGGTTTTCGCCACGAAAATGCCTTGGCATCATTCATACGTTGCGTAAACTGTTCGGTAGTGATTTTCAATATTCGGCAGATCGTGGCCGTATCGATATTGATTGCTTGCTGCGGAACAACCATCAGATCATAAGCAGCTTCATTGTAAACAAGAAGTTCCCCATCGCGGTCATAAACAAGGCCCCGCGCAGGATATTCTACCTGATAGCGCAAAACGTTATTCTCGGCTGATAGCCGATAAGAATCGTCTATTACCTGAATGTAAAAAAGTCGACCAAGAAACGATATGGCAATGAGCACAGCAATGCCCATTACCACATACATCCTATCGGTATGTTTTGCTTGAAACGCCATTACCTGCGTCTGTTACTTACAAACAGGTATTCTGCAAGTAAAACGAAGAACAAGGTCAGCGTAGAGCTCAACAGCGTTTTGAAAAGCGTTCCGAAAAATTCTGAAAACCTGAAGATCTCCAAATAAAACAGCGCTGCATGATGAATGAATATCATCAGAACGGCATACGGAATGAACCATGCAAAACCGAAATTCTTCAGGTGCGGAAGTGCAGTGAGTTCGTAACCTTCTCTAGGCGACTGCGCTTTAATATAAAGCGGACGATAAAATGCAATGAGTGTTGTGGCTGCCGCGTGCATTCCTCCTGTGTTGGAAAACACATCGATACAAAGCCCAAGCATGAATCCAACGAGCAATAGCGGAATTCTTCCAATGGAAATAGGAAGTATAAGAATAAGATAAATGTATGGATAGGCGTTGATGTAACCGCCCAAATTCAAATGATTGAACACAAGCACCTGCAAGAGGCACATCAAGGCAAATTGCCAACCATATTTAAGCAGATCAGTTGTCACTTATTTCGGCCTGTTTTTCCAATTCTATCTGCTCTATTCGCATCAGGTTATTTACCACGTAAACCACGCTGATTGAGCTCATGTCGGTCAAAAGATCAACTTCTATCGTGTAAAAATTATCTCCGTCTTCTACTTCGAACGAACGAATCGTACCGATGTTAATTCCGCTAGGAAACATGGCCGAATAACCTGAGGTCTGGATCAACATTCCTTCGGACAACTGCACGTGATTCGGAATGTCAAGTAGCTGTGCCACTTGCGGATCACTGCCATCCCACACCAAGGAGCCAATGTATTCAGAGCCGTTCAGCTTAGCGCTGATACTTGAATTCTTGTGGAGCACAGAAATAACCGAAGCAAAATTCTTAGAAACGTCCTTCACAATCCCCACGATTCCAGTTGATGAAATGACCGCCATTTCGGGCTGCACGCCTTGCAAAATGCCACGGTTTATGGTCAAGTAATTGCTCCTTCGATCGGTGGTGCTATTGATCACTCTTGCCGGGACATAAGTATAATGCTGACGCGTGACCGAGTCAATTACTTCGGTGGTGTTGGTGGAAACTTTGAATTTGGAATCCTTAAGAAGAGCTCGCAATGCTGCGTTTTCAATTGCCAACTCCTCGTTGATGGTCTTCAATCGGAAATATTCGGTGATTCCATTGTTGAATTCATACACATTTCCAACAAGTTGATTGCTAGAATTGAGAATGCTTCCGCGATGAAAGTTGTTGTTTCCGACAATCAGCCAAAAGCATGTCAATTCAAGCAATAGGAAGACGAAGAATACATGATTCCTGTATATAAAAAGCAGGACATTCTTCATGCTTCATCCCAATTGCAACCGATCATCTCATCAAAAATGGGAATCGGTCGATGTTTTTAAGTGCAATTCCAGTTCCACGCGCTACAGCCCTTAGCGGATCATCTGCAATATGTACCGGAAGTTTTGTCTTGAGCGAAATACGCTTATCCAAACCACGAAGCATAGAGCCGCCACCAGCAAGATAAAGACCCGTTCGGTAAATATCTGCCGAAAGCTCGGGCGGAGTCATCTCCAAGTTATTGAGAATGGCTGTTTCTATTTTAGTGATGGATTTGTCGAGTGCGTGAGCAACTTCTTGATAGGAAACCGTGATCTCTTTCGGGATTCCGGTCATAAGGTCACGCCCATGAACTGCGTAATCAGGTGGAGGATTGTCCAATTCGGCCAACGCAGACCCAACTTCAATCTTAATACGTTCAGCAGAACGTTCTCCAATAAGGATATTATGCTGTCTGCGCATGTAATCTTCGATGTCTGCAGTAAAATCATCGCCAGCCACACGGATAGAACGATCGCAAACGATTCCTCCTAAAGCAATCACCGCAATCTCGCTGGTTCCACCACCAATATCGATGATCATGTTACCCATCGGCTCTTCCACATCAATACCAATTCCGATAGCGGCAGCCATCGGCTCCTGGATCAAACGCACGTCTTTAGCGCCAGCGTGTTCTGCAGAGTCACGAACCGCGCGTTTTTCAACCTCGGTAATTCCCGAAGGAATGCAGATGACCATTCTGATTTGAGGTGGAAGAAAGTACCTTCTACCTGGATTGATCATCTGAATAAATCCTTTGATCATCTGCTCGGCAGCCTCAAAATCTGCGATCACACCATCCTTAAGCGGACGAATGGTTTCGATATTCTTGTGGGTTTTTCCATGCATTTGCTGGGCCTTCTTGCCTATGGCAACAATCTTCCCAGTTTGAATATCTCGGGCCACGATGGATGGCTCATCAACAACCACCTTATCATTGTAGATGATAAGTGTGTTTGCCGTGCCTAGGTCAATGGCAATTTCTTGTCTGAAGTAGTCGAAAAGACCCATTCTTTTAGTGTTTAAAATGTCGTACGCCTGTAACTACCATGGCCATTCCATTATTGTTGCAATATTCAACAGATTCACCATCTTTTATCGAACCTCCTGGTTGCACTACGGTATCGATGCCTTCGTTGTGAGCAATTTCAACACAATCTGGGAATGGGAAAAATGCATCTGATGCCATGACGGCTCCTTTCAGATCGAAGTTAAAGGACTTTGCCTTGGTAATGGCAAATCTCAACGCATCTACCCGAGAGGTCATGCCACATCCGCTTGCCAAAAGTTGCTTGTTCTTGGCAAGAACAATGGTATTGGATTTCGTGTGCTTCACCAACTTGTTGGCAAAAACGAGGTCTTCAAACTGAGCTTCTGTTGGCTTGACCTCTGTTACAGATTCCATGTCTGAGGAAGCCTGCGTACTTAGGTCTTTGTCCTGCTCCAGCACCCCGTTCAGTAACGAACGGAACTGTCGTTGTGGGAATTCACATGGTTTCTGAATCAGAATCACGCGGTTCTTCTTCTTCATTAGAACTTCCAATGCAGCGTTGCTATACGAAGGCGCAATCACCACTTCGAAGAAAAGATCGTTCATTTCAGTGGCAGTTTCTTCATCAACCTGAACGTTCGTGATGAGAATTCCACCGAAAGCTGAAACCGGATCACCGGCCAAAGCTGCTTTCCAAGCATCCACCAATTTAGGTCGACTGGCCAATCCGCAAGCATTATTGTGCTTGAGTATGGCGAATGTCGTTTCTTCAAAATCAGAGATCAAGCTCACTGCCGCATCAATATCCAACAGGTTATTGTAGCTCAATTCCTTGCCATGAATCTGGTCGAAAAGAGCTGAAATATCGCCATGGAAAAATCCTTGCTGATGTGGGTTTTCGCCATAACGCAAAACCTTGGTTCCGCTTTCTTGATGAGCAAATCCGCTTCCGGCAAAATAGCCGTGAATCGCAGTATCGTAATGTGAAGAAACCGCGAATGCCGCAGTGGCAAATTGCTTGCGCTGCTCCAATGTGGTGGTAGCTGCATCATTAAGCAACGCAGAAAGTGGCGCGTATTGGTCTTTTGAAGGAACAATCACCACATCCTTGAAATTCTTAGCTGCTGCACGGATCAACGAAATTCCACCGATATCAATCTTTTCGATGATGTCTTGCTCCGAAGCACCACTTGCAACCGTATCTTCAAACGGATACAGGTCCACAATCACAAGATCGATCTCTGGAATTTCATATTCCTCCAATTGCAAGAGGTCGCCTTTATCTTCCCTTCTTCCCAAAATGCCACCGAAAACCTTCGGATGAAGTGTTTTCACTCTTCCTCCTAAAATGGAAGGATAAGATGTCAATTCCTCAACTGGAAGTACCGAAGCACCAAGTTGTTCCAAATAAGTTTGTGTTCCACCGGTTGAATAAATGTTCACTCCGTGCTTGATGAGCTGATTGATTATCGGCTCCAGACCTTCTTTGTGGTAAACGGAAATAAGTGCGTTTTTAATGGTCTTGTTACCCACGCTGTTCAATTAGAAATTCGACAAAAGAAAATACTGGGAAAGTGTTTCCTGAAAAGTTCTCAACTCTAATAAAATCAAGGGTTTCGGAAGCTTTTTCCAAGCCGCTCAAAGGTAGCCTTTTTCACTCAATTCACTTACCTTTACACCCTTGCCAAAGGGCATTTCCTCCGAAGTTTTCAACAGCGAATGATCATATTCCTCAAGCTATTCAACGAAAGCATTAAAATGGCTTGGAATGCGCTGGTGGCCAACAAGCTCAGAACCATTCTTTCTTTGCTTGGCATCACCATCGGAATTATGGCCATCATCTTGGTTTTCACCTTCGTGGATTCGATGGAGAAGAACATCAAAGACAACATTCAATCGCTGGGCGACAACACGGTTTACATTCAGAAATGGCCTTGGGATACCGGAGCCATGCAAGAATGGTGGAAATATTGGCAGCGACCGGAAGCAGATCTCTCGGAATTCAAAGAAGTCCAGCATCGCAGCCAAGCAGCGGAAGCGGTGGTGTTCATGGCATCAAAAACCAAAACCGTTGAGCACGGTTCGAACTCAGCCGAGAACGTAAGTATCGTGGCGGTGACGCACGATTACGAGCGCATCAAATCGTTCGATGTTGTTTCTGGTAGGTATTTCACTATGGCAGAATCGAATATTGGAAGGAATGTTTGCATCATTGGAATGGCTGTGGCGCAAGGCCTTTTCCAAGAGGAAGACCCAGTTGGAAAATCCATTCAGGTTTTTGGCAGAAAACTTTTCGTGATCGGTGTGTTTGGAGTTGAAGGCGAAAGCGTTTTTGGCAATTCGGTAGATAATCAAGTGCTGATTCCGATCAATTTTGCAAGGCAAGTAATGCCCATAGATAAAGGATCATCGCAACCATTGATAATGGTGAAAGCAAAGGCTGGGATTGAAACGGAAGAACTGATAGATGAACTTCGAGGAATCATGCGCAGCATTCGCAGACTAAAACCGAAAGCTGATGACAATTTTGCACTGAATGAGATCAGTTTGCTATCAAATTCGCTTGAGAAGCTTTTTCAGATCATGAATATCGCTGGAACAATAATTGGAGGATTTTCAATTCTTGTCGGTGGCTTTGGCATTGCCAATATCATGTTTGTTTCTGTAAAAGAACGAACGCATTTGATCGGTATTGAAAAATCGCTTGGTGCGAAAAACTGGTTCATCATGATGGAATTCCTATCGGAAGCGGTTTTTCTAAGTCTGATGGGCGGAATTGCCGGCCTTCTGATCGTATTCGGACTCACCTTTTTAGCATCGATGGTCTTCGATGTGGAACTCTATTTGACCGGAACTAACATCATAAAAGGACTTGCAATATCGGTCACGATCGGGCTTATTGCTGGAGTCATTCCAGCCTACATGGCATCACAACTTAGCCCAGTAGAAGCCATCCGCAGTAAATGACATTACATTTGTGTTGTAAATCTAAGCATGGAAGCAACTGGTAAATTTTCGTGGAACCGACCTATCACCTCTTATACGAGGTTTCACTTGTTTGTGAATAAGTACTTCACTCCTCTGATTATCAATATTCCTTTTCTGGTCCCACAAAAACTCATCAAAGACAAGGAATATCTTCAGGTTGGATGTGGGTATAACATTTTTGAGAATTTCATCAATACTGATATTGAATGGAAACCTGGTGTTCTACCTTGGGATATCAGTACCATCGAAAAACACAATTATCCGATAAAAACCAATCAGTTAAAAGGAATTTACACGGAGCATTGCTTAGAGCACATACCCTTCAATGCCGTTGTAAATAATTTGAAAGAGTTTTATCGAATTCTGAAACCTGGCGGTACCGTTCGTATTGCGGTTCCAGATGGAGAAATATTCATTGATGCTTATGCGAAATCAAAGAATAATGAACCATTTAGCATCCCACATCCAGAAGAACTTGAGGAACGAACAGTTATGATGACCTTAAACAAGGTTGCTAGAGGCTATGGACATCTATTTCTTTATGATTTTGAAACTATGGAATTGATTCTAAAGGAGGCTGGATTCAAAAACATTAAGAAAGAAACATACCGGTCAGGAAGAGATACAACGTTACTTGTAGATAGTGAACTAAGAAGAGCAGAATCGCTTTACGTTGAAGCAACCAAGTAAATCTCAGTTCTGTTTATCTCCTGACAATTGTACGATTGACTACACAGCCAAATGATGCGGTGTTTATCTTGTTGCCATGATTGAGATGCTACGCACGCCCGATGAGCGCTTCTACGGACTTCCTGATTTTCCTTACGATGCGCACTACGTTGAAATCAATGGAGGAAGAATGCATTATGTAGATGAAGGAAAGGGCGAAATCATCCTTTGTCTTCATGGAGAGCCAACTTGGAGTTATCTCTACCGGAAAATGATTGCGCCTTTAAAGAAGGATTATCGCGTTATCGCCCCCGATTTTTTTGGCTTTGGCCGTTCAGACAAGTTCACACGTCAGAAAGACTATTCGTTCTACATGCATTATCGCTCGTTGATCAAATTCATCGAGAAAACAGGGCTAAAAGACATCACCTTGGTTGTTCAAGATTGGGGTGGATTGATTGGCTTGAGTGTATTGGGTAAACATCCAGAACTGTTCAAGCGAGTGGTGATCATGAACACTTCATTGCCGTTAGGAAATAAAAGAATGCCTCTTCCTTTCAGGCTGTGGAGGACTTTTTCGAAGTATTGGCCAACGTTTCCAATCAAAAACATCATTAAGTATGGAACCTATCGTTCCATTCAAGCCCAGGTAATTTCAGGTTACGAAGCGCCATTCCCAGATTCGAAATACAAGGCCGGAGCACGTGCTTGGCCTAGTCTTGTGCCTTCAAACCCGAAGGATGATGGTGTTCGGCAAATGAAACGGGCGAGAGAGGTACTAAGTCAATGGCAGAAGCCCGCTCTTGTGCTTTTTTCAGACCATGACCCGATTCTGAAAGGTGCTGATAAATGGTTCAGAGAGAATATTCCAAGTGTTCAGAATGAGCCTGAGATCATTGTAGAACGTGCTGGGCATTTTCTTCAAGAAGATCAAGGCAAAGTGATTGCCGAGCACATTCACGAATTTATTCTTCGGTCGAATGCGCGGGAGCAATCTCAGGAATCGGTTCAGGAATAATTTGGCGTAAAGCCCTCAGCGAATCACTGATTGTTGACGCTCCCTCGAAAGTCAACATCAGTTTATCGTTCTTTTGGCGCATCACACATTTCTGTGGGTTTCGCTTTATAAAATCCAACACGGAAGAAAATATGCTTCCTTGGAAGTAATTGCTTTGTGGATCTGACACGAAATAGCAGACAAGTCGCTGATTCTTCAGAATCAGTTTTTCGAAACCGATGGATGCGGCAAGCCATCTTAATCTAACTGTATCCAGCAACTGCGTTCCTTGTTTCGGAATCGGTCCAAAACGGTCAATCACCCGCTTCTCAAACGCCTGTAAGTTTTCTTCCGATTCAATATCGTCCAACTCGCGATAGAGTGCCAAACGTTCGGCAATACTATTCACGTATTGGTCTGGCAGAAGTATCTCAAGGTCTGTGTCAATCTGACAATCCTGTACGAATGGTTTCTTAGGTTCATCCTTGAAGAGCTCTTTGAACTCGTTCTCCTTCAATTCATGAATGGCCTCGTCCAATATCTTGTGATACATATCAATACCGATATCGCTGATGAAACCGCTTTGCTCAGCACCAAGAAGGTTTCCTGCTCCACGAATATCGAGGTCGCGCATGGCGATATTGAATCCACTTCCGAGGTCGGAAAATTCCTCAATGGCCTTCAATCGTTTTTTAGCATCGGCAGATAGCATACTTACCGGAGGCGCAAGTAAGTAGCAGAACGCCTTTTTATTGGAACGACCAACGCGTCCGCGCATTTGATGCAGGTCACTCAATCCAAAATGGTTCGCATTATTGATAATGATGGTGTTGGCGTTTGAAATATCCAATCCGCTTTCAATAATGGTTGTGGCAACCAATACGTCATATTCGCCTTCAATAAAACGCATCATGGTATCTTCCAACTTGGTCGGTTCCATCTGTCCGTGACCCACACAAACGTGTACATCAGGACAAAGACGAGAGATCATTCCTGCCACTTCCTTGATGTTCTCAACCCGATTGTTGACGAAGAAAACCTGTCCGCCACGACCTACTTCATACATGATCGCATCACGGATCAATTCCTCATTGAACGTGTGCAACTCGGTAATTACCGGATAGCGATTTGGTGGCGGAGTTCTGATTACTGAAAGATCGCGCGCGCCCATCAAAGAAAATTGCAGCGTTCGTGGAATTGGTGTTGCGGTAAGCGTTAGCGTATCCACGTTCACCTTCATCTTTTTCAGCTTATCCTTTACCGAAACTCCGAATTTCTGCTCTTCATCAATGATCAACAGACCAAGATCTTTGAACTGAACATCTTTACCAACAATGCGGTGCGTGCCAATGAGAATATCCACCTGCCCATCCGACAAACGCTTGAGCGTATCGTTCTGTTGCTTAGTGGTCTTAAAACGATTGATGTAATCTACCGTGCATGGGAAATCCTTTAGCCTTTCGCGAAAAGTACGCGCATGTTGCAACGCCAAAATGGTGGTTGGTACAAGAACAGCCACCTGTTTTCCATCGCATACGGCTTTAAAGGCAGCTCTTATCGCCACTTCGGTTTTCCCAAAACCCACATCCCCGCAGATCAACCGATCCATCGGATATTCCTTTTCCATATCAGCCTTGAGGGCTTCTGTGGCAGTCTCTTGATCGGGTGTGTCCTCATAAATGAAAGACGCTTCCAATTCCGTTTGAAGGTATGTGTCAGGCGTGAATGCAAAACCTTTTTGCGCTCTTCGTTTTGCGTAAAGCTTTATCAGGTCTTTAGCAATATCCTTAACCTGCTTTTTGGTTTTCGCTTTAAGGGTTTTCCAAGCTGGCGAACCGATCTTATTGATCTTCGGTTCTGAGCCGTCTTTGCTGGAATATTTAGTGATGCGATGAAGCGAATGGATGCTGACATAGAGAATGTCGTTGTCTTTATAGACAAGCCGTATCGTCTCCTGCATCTTTCCGTTCACATCGATCTTTTCCAATCCGGCAAACTTTCCTACACCGTGGTCAATATGCGTAACAAAATCGCCCGGATTGAGTCCTGATATCTCTTTTAGCGTAAGTGCCTCCTTTCCGCGTTTGTATCCTTGACGCATTCGGAAACGATGATACCGTTCGAATATCTGGTGATCGGTAAAACACGCCAATTTGAGATCGTGATCAACAAATCCTTCATGGATTGACAACAACATCGGTGTGAAATATGGCTTTGCCACATTTACGCCTTTGGGCAACGGAAGATCATCAAAGATGGAGTCCAAGCGCGTGGCCTGACCAGGATTATCCACCAACATTATGTTCTTGTATCCTTGCTTTATATTCTCGATAAGAATCTGTTGGAGCAGGTGAAAATCCTTGTTGACAGCTGGCTGAGGCGCCATATCGAACTTGAATTCCTCAGCATTCGAGAAATACGTTCGCTGTCCAAACTCAATTACACGTCTTTCTGTAATGGAATCCATCACCTCTTTCGAAGACGCATATTTTGCTTCGGGTGGAGTTTGATTGATGACTGAACTGAGAGCAGCGTACGCCTGCTTCGCTTCGCGAAGTTCTTTTTCAACTTGGAGCTTCACATCTTCCACATCTTTTACCCATACAATGGTTTTGGATGATAGGAATTCAAAGAAATTCACTTTTTCGGCCAGCAGAATCTCGTCTTGCACATTCGGTACAATCGTGGCTTTTCGCAGCGATTTAACTGAAAGCTGCTCAGCAGGATCAAAGGCTCGGATGCTATCCACTTCATCGCCAAAAAGTTCAATCCTATATGGAAGTTCTTGGGCAAATGAGAACACGTCAACGATACCACCTCGAATAGCAAATTGGCCTGGTTCATAAACCTGATCAACCCTTTCAAAATGATACTCGTGCAGCATTTCGTTGATGAAATCGAGATCGAGTTGCTCGCCAACACCAATGTTGAAGGTGCTTTTGCGCAGCATCTTTTTAGAGATGACTTTCTCTGAAAGCGCTTGTCCGTAAGTCACAATTATTTGCTGCGAAGTGCCGACCTGCAGTGCATTGAGCACCTCGCCACGCTGAATGACATTACTGTTATCTGTCTCATCCAATTCGTACGCTCGTCTGTACGACATTGGATAGAAAAGAACCTTTTTCTTCCCCGTAAGCAGCTCCAGATCACTCAGAAAATAGGCGGCTTCTTCTTTGTCTGAGAGAACTATTAAGTGATCCTGATCAGTGGTTTTTATTATTTCCGAAACCAGAAATGCGTAAGCAGAACCAGCAACACCTCTCAGCCTGATCTTAGCACTGTTGTCCTTTAGTGTCAGGCGAATAGATTCCAGTGTCTTTGATTTCTCAAAGAGCCCTACCAGTTCATCCTTTGTCATGCTACGTTTTACCTACTAAACCTAGGCGTTGGGTGAATGTTCCGCCATCAATTCCATCGCCTTTTTCACCATGTCTTCCGAACCAATGAAAAGTGGTACGCGCTGGTGCAGCGATGTTGGTTGAATATCGAGAATGCGATTAAATCCATCTGTTGCCAAGCCACCTGCCTGCTCTAAAATGAAAGCGAAAGGATTCGCTTCATAAAGCAAACGCAATTTGCCTTTTGGCGATGATGTAGTGGTTGGATAAATATAGATTCCTCCTTTGATCAGGTTGCGATGAAGATCAGCAACCGCAGATCCAATGTAGCGAGAAGTGTAAGGTCTGCTAGTTGCCTCATCCTCTACCTGACAATACTTAATGTATTTTTTCACGCCTTCAGGAAAACGTGCATAATTACCTTCATTCACGCTATAGATCTTTCCAGATTTTGGAATTTTCATGTTAGGATGCGAAAGGAAAAATGCACCGATTGATGGATCCAAAGTGAAGCCATTCACGCCATTTCCAGTGGTGTAAACAAGCATGGTGCTCGATCCGTAGATCACGTATCCTGCTGCCACCTGTTCTGTTCCTTTTTGCATAAAATCCTCAAAGGTTGCAGGGCCAGATTTAGAGGTTCTTCTGTAAATGGAGAAAATCGTTCCGATAGATACATTCACATCAATATTGGAAGAACCATCCAATGGATCGATGGCAACTACATACTGTCCATCAACCGCGTAACCCGATTTGAATTCAATTACTCCTTCATTCTCTTCCGAAGCAAGTCCACAGACTTCTCCTCTATCCTTTAAGGCGCGAATGAATTCATCATTGGCATACACATCCAATTTCTTCTGTGTTTCACCTTGAACATTTATTCCACCTACATCGCCCATAATATCCTCCATCAACCCAGCCTTGTTCACTTCTCGGTTAACCACGCGCGCGGCCAAACCAATGGCACTTAGCAAGCGCGACAACTCGCCTTTGGCGTATTTAAAATCGTCCTGCTTTTCTACAATGAATTCTCCTAAGGAAGTGACGTTGCCCATTATCGTTGTTGGATGTATTTTAAAATGAAAGACCTGCACGAAGCAGGCCTTAGGTACTTTCTATATCTCTATTGTCAAAGTTTCATGATATAGGCCAATTTGAAGAATCGCCTATCTGGTGCAATGGTCGAGCCAGCATCCACATTTACAAAGAAACCTGGCACTGGTGCTGTTCCTGGGTTTTCAGCCGAACTGGCCACAGAAATGATGAATTTATCTGTGAGATCAGGTGTGGCATTTGACCCATCGCAAAGGTTCCATCCAGAAGGAATAGAAGCAATTGTACCGGACCACATGATGATTCCACCTGTTGGCATGCCGCTGTTGGCAACTGAAACAGATGTGCTCAATTTAATCCAGTTACCAAAAGGAGGTGTTGAAGGCACTGGAAAATCGTAACGGTAGTACCAGAAATTTCCAGAATCTGGTTCATAGACCAAAAGACCGTTTGCCAACGTGTCGTTATATTGACTTTCCATAAGGTCTCGCTGAAGCTGATTAACCTGAGGAATAAGAAGTCCTTTTGAAGGAGTTCCTAAAATGACGTTGAAAGGGTTTGCAACATCAAGAATTGCTGATGGAGCAGGCGTTGTTGTTCCAATTCCCACATTGTCTGTTTGAGCAACAACCACCGAAGTGGTCAAAATTGCCATCAGAACGGTTAGAAAACCAGCACTTTTCAAAATACTTAACATTGTAAATCTAGTTGGTTCAAGTACGTCCAGTAAATAGTAAAAACACTATTTTTTTGGACGGTTAAATATAGGTTTCTTTTTGAAACCGACCGTGAGGCCCAACAATCTCAACTAAGCCGCAATTTCTACATTTGAGGGATGAACAAAGCCATTGGATTTTCTGTAAGAAAAGGAACTGAAAATGATGCCGAAGCTGTGCTTGGCATGATTAAAGAACTTGCCCTTTATGAGAAAGCACCCAGCGAAGTAACCTTGACTTTGGAAGAACTTCGAGCTGATGGATTTGGTCCAAAACGGATATACGGTCTGTTCGTGGCAGAGCACGAATCGCAGATCGTGGGAATCGCGCTGTACTACGAAAAGTACTCTACTTGGAAGGGCCGATGCCTTTTTTTGGAAGACATCATCGTTACAGAAAGCAAACGCGGATACGGAATCGGACACCAACTTTTTGAGGCCGTGGTAGGAGTGGCAAAGGCAAGGAATTCAGCACGTATGGAATGGCAGGTGTTGGATTGGAACGAGCCCGCCATCAACTTTTATAAGAAATATAAAGCCACTCTTGATGGAGAGTGGTTGAACGGGAAACTCACCCGCGAACAGATTCAAGAATTCAATTAGCATGAAGGTTTTTAAATTCGGAGGCGCATCGGTTAAGGATG
Organism: Flavobacteriales bacterium; assembly: GCA_021739695.1. NCBI lineage: Bacteria > Pseudomonadati > Bacteroidota > Flavobacteriia > Flavobacteriales > Flavobacteriales bacterium. The sequence goes on from JAIPBM010000012.1 coordinate 74,503, forward strand.
CGCCAAGTGTGCGCAACGTGCACCAGATCATCTCAAGTTTCGATAAGGAGCCATTGATCGTGGTTATTTCAGCCATGGGCAAAACCACCAATAAATTGGAGGCGCTAGTGAATGCATACTTCGCAAAAGAGCCCACCGCAGCCATTTTAGAAGACCTGAGAAATTGCCATGGCGATATTGTGAGGGAATTGTTCGGTGATGCTTCAGAACCCGTTCTAGAAGACATCAACAATACCTTGGTTGAGGTGGAATGGGCATTGGACGATCCAGATGGATTGAACCGCCATTTCCAGTATGATCAGATTGTCTCCATCGGTGAAATGCTTTCCACGAAGATCATTTCGGCTTACCTCAAATTCCAAGGAGTTGCAAACACGTGGATCGATGCCCGCGATCTTATCCGAACAGACAACAATTATCAGGACGCGAAGATTGAATGGGATGAGACGCGTGCGATGACCTCGGCTACAATTGATGCTGCTTTGAAGAAAGCAAATGTGGTAGTTACGCAAGGTTTCATAGGTGGAACAAGCGAAAACTTCACTACCACTCTTGGTAGAGAAGGGTCGGATTTTACCGCGGCCATTTTGGCCCATTGTCTACAGGCAGATGATGTGACCATTTGGAAAGACGTTCCAGGTGTATTGAATGCTGACCCGAAATATTACGACAACACGGTTCTGATACCTGAAATGTCGTTTTTCGATGCGATGGAGTTGGCCTATTTCGGTACAAGTGTCATTCACCCGAAAACCATAAAACCACTTCAAAACGCGAACATTCCGCTTTACGTGAAATCGTTTGTCAATCCAGAAGCACCTGGCACAACGGTTTCAAATAAAGAAGGTCTGAAAATCGTTCCTTCTTTTATTGTGAAGCCAAATCAGGTGTTGGTTTCGCTCACTCCAAAAGACTATTCGTTTGTGACGGAAGCGCATTTCACCAACATTTATTCTGTGCTAAGTGATATAAGAATGAAAGCCAACTGTGCGCAGAATTCTGCAGTGAACTTCTCATTCAGTACCAATGATGACCCTGTAAAAATGAAGCAGCTTCAAGAACAATTAAGTGGCGAGTACTACATCGGATTGATTGAAAATGCTGAGCTGGTTACAATCCGTTATTACGATGACGAGACGATTGCCCGAACCACAAAAGGAATGAAAGTGCTGCTGGATCACCGAACGGCCACCTCGGCTCAGTTGGTGGTTAAATCTCAGTGAACCTTCGAATAGGCCTGCTGAATCTTTTCGCCTAGTACGTGCGAAATTTTTGCGTTGCTTTCAACGGTCCATCCTGCAATGTGAGGCGTCAGGATAACTCTAGGCGAATCTATCAGATATTGGAAGGCTGGTGGAATCTGCTCGTTTTCGATTTGTTCGAAATTGAATTTTTCAAACTCCAGCACATCCAAACACGCACCCAACACTTTTCCGCTTTCCATTGCACGGACCAATGCTTCAGTATCTACCACTTGACCGCGAGAGGTATTGATGAGGTAGATCGGATAATTGAGTTTTTCGAAAAAAGCATCGTTGATCATATGATGCGTTTCCTTTGTCAATGGAACGTGCAATGAAACGATCTCCGCTTCTTGGACAATGCTTTCAAGATTGGTTTCGATGACAAGATCACTTGAAAATCCTTTCTTGAACTTATCGTAAGCGTAAGTAAGTACGCCAAATCCGGCTAGCCGTTTGGCAAATGCCTGTCCGGTATTACCATAACCGATAATTCCAACGGTCCTTCCAAGCAACTCAACACCACGATTCTCTTCGCGCAGCCAAAGACCTTTCCGAACCTCAAGATCGGCCGTGTTTATCTTATTGAAAAGGCTAAGCAACATCCCGATGGCGTGTTCGGCCACCGCATCTCGATTTCCTTCGGGAGCATTGAAGCATTGAATTCCGAGCATCTTGGCATGATCCACATCGATGTTCTCCATTCCTGCGCCAGCACGAGCGATGAACCTCAAGTTTCTGGCTGCGTCCAATAATTCTTTATCCAGTTTTATTCGACTGCGGATGACGATGCCTTCATATCGACCGATACGCGAAAGGACTTCAGCCCTACTCCATGTAGTACCATCCTCGCATTCAAAATCCATCCTTTTGAGATGTGATTCGAGGTGTTCGTGAACGGTATCGAGGAAAAGGATGTGCATCTGCGCAAATTAGAACAAAGCAATGAGCTTAAAAAACCATTCCATACATCAGTCTTCCAATCATAAAATAGAAAAACAGACCGATGATATCGTTGGTAGTTGTAATAAATGGGCCAGTTGCCAACGCGGGATCAATCTTCATCCTATTCAGTGTAAGTGGCATAAATGTGCCGAAAGCTGCTGCAAACAGAATCACTGTGAGCAAAGATGTTCCAATGGTCAGGCTCAGCGCCAGCGGATATCCAAACATGAAACTATAAGCCATAAGGACAGCTGTACAAGCCAATCCGTTTAAAAGACCTACCGAAAGTTCTTTCAGAATACGCTTCACCATTCCATCCTTGCTTAGCGTATCGTTGGCAAGACCTTGAACGATGAGTGCTGAAGACTGAATACCTACGTTTCCTCCCATCCCTACAACCAAGGGAATGAAAAACGCCATCTGCGGATTGACCTGCAGTTCATCCTCATAATTTCCAATGACCATGGCACCGGCAATTCCTCCGCACATGGCCACAAGCAACCACGGAAGCCGAGCACGGCTCATAACCCAAACATTATCAGTGGTTTCGATATTCTCAGAAATACCAGAAAGCAACTGGTAATCCTTTGATGCTTCCTCGCGGACAACATCCATGACGTCATCCACGGTAATTCGTCCTAAAAGTCGCTTCTGCCCATCTACAACAGGAATAACCACAAGGTCATATTTCTCCATGAGTTTGGCCACATCCTCGCTCTTCATATTGGCCTCCACAGAAAGGATTCCTTCCTTATAAATGTCTTTGATGAGTGCTCTTGTTGAACTCAACAGCATCTTTTTGAGTGAAACAATTCCAAGCAGCACGTCATTGTCATCGACCACATAAACGGTAAAAACCTGATCCACATCCTCTGCCTGCTTGCGCATTTCGCGCACGCAATTGACTATCGGCCAATTGACGTTGACCTTGATTAGCTCTTTGGCCATCAGACCACCGGCAGAATCCTCATCATAACGTAAAAGCTGAGCAATATCGCTGGCCTGTTCATCATCATCAACCTGGGCCAAAACGTCCTCTTGCCTGTCTTCTGGAAGTTCGGCAATAAGGTCGGCCGCATCATCCGTATCCAGCTGATCGACATATTCTGCAATTTCCTCATCGGAAAGTGAAGCAAGGAATCGTTCTCGGACGTCTTCGTCCAATTCCATAAGCACTTCAGAGCCTAGCTCATCATCCAATAATTTGAAGATGAACCGTGCTTCGGTGAGGTTGACCTCATCAAGCACTTCGGCAATATCGGCTGGGTACAGTTCTCCTACTTTGGCAGAAACGGTGTCTCTGTCAAACCTTGCTATATCCTCTCTTAGTTCTTCGAGGAAGTCGTTCGTTAGCTCGAACTGCATTGCTCAAGGGCGTAGGTATTCGTTCAACTTAGCTCAAGGATCAGTCTGCCAAACACTTCGTGATCTGAACATAATCTGCCACAGAAAGCCGTTCGGCCCTGAGTGTTAGAAGATGCTCGTCTGGAGCGGTCGCAAAAGTAAGGCTTCTGAGGGCATTCCTCAAGGTCTTGCGTCTTTGATTGAACGCAGTTTTCACCACCATCTTGAATTTACTCTCATCGCAGTCCAATTCAGCAACGGTATTCCGCTTGCAACGGATCACCGCAGAGTTGACCTTCGGTGGCGGATTGAAGACCTCTGAGGGAACCGTAAAAAGGTATTCCACATCATAGAAAGCTTGAACCAATACACTCAGAATGCCATAGGTCTTTGAACCCGGACCTGCCGCAATTCGGTCGGCTACTTCCTTTTGCAACATACCGATGACCTCAGGAACCTGATTTCGATTATCCAAGACCTTAAAGAAAATCTGAGAAGAGATGTTGTAAGGGAAATTGCCAATGACGCAAAGTGGGCCATCAGTGATGTCGTTGAAATCTAGCTTCAGAAAATCACCTTCAATAAGGTTGTCGGTGAGTTGAATGAAGTGCTGATGAAGATATGCGATGGACTCTCGGTCCATTTCAATGGCGTGGATCGTATGATCTTTGGGTAACAGGTATTGCGTGAGAACTCCCGTTCCGGGACCGACTTCCAATACGTGTTTATAGTTGCCGTGACCCGTGAGCGCATCGGCAATATCAGAAGCTATTTTTTGGTCTTTAAGAAAATGCTGACCAAGATGTTTTTTGGGTTTGACCAAGGATTACCAATTAATTGAACCGCAAAGACGCAGAGTTGGCGCAAAGAACGCGAAGAAAAACTAACATCAGAAGCAGTTGCGGTGCCAAGTCCCCCTTTGGAGGATTTAGGGGGCTTCTACAGTCTCAAGCACTGTACGGAATGCCACAAACTTCCCATCAAACTTCGCTTTTACATCAGCTTGCAAACGTGGTGCGTGCGAACCTTGGTAAAACTGTAGGTCGGCCATGTTCTTACAGAGATACTGGATGGAATAGGTCACGCCACCTTCATCATGCGTTAGCAACACCTTTGCAAAGCGGTTTTCCAAGAAAAAGCCTGTTGCCATCACTTCCGGAATATGCACATCGCGCATCCACGCTACCCATTCGTCATGCACTTCTTCATTGATGTTTACGGTTACGTTGTAGATGATCATTTGCAGATGGATTAGTTCAGTAAGTCGCCACGCAAAGTTCTATATCGTTTTCGAGCTTCAACTGTGAAAAGACTTCCTGGATAATTGAGCAGCAATTCCTGATAGTATTCCATCGCCTTGGAAGTACTGTTGAGACGGTTTTCGTTGAGTAGTGCCATTCTGTAAACCGCGTCATCTGCCAAAAGATCGGTCGGATATTCTTTCCAAACGCGGTGATAATTTTCCTGAGCGAGTTCGTAATTGCCTTCCTGCTCAGCAATCTGTGCTCGTTTGTACAGAATATCATCCTGTAGGCTGTGACCTGGATAGAATTCTTCGATGCTATCGAGCCCGAGTTTAGCACTATCGAGCTTGTTCTGATAGAGGAGAAGGTCCGCACGAGCGAATGTTCGTAGCGCAGCATAGGTCGTATCCATGTATGAATTGTCGCCAATGAGCATGGCCAGATATAGCGCATCGTTGGCGATAAAATCGCTGGTAGCGGCTTTCAGCACATTGAGCTGCGCTTGAGCCCAATCAAATTGGCCAGTGTAATAAGCAAGTTTTGCGTTCTTGAGTTTGGCCGTTCGACCGATTTCGCTGGTCTTGAACATCTTCTCTGCCTGCGAATAAAGCAGCGTGGTTTCCCACACTTCACCCGTAAAAAGCAAGGCATCTGCCAATTGGATCTTCGCCATTGCAAGGTCTTCCTTGTTGATTCCCGGAAGATCGAGAACCTCGTACAACAGGTTGATTCCCTTTTCCGTATCGTGGATGTAGAAGGTATAAAGCTCAGCCAAATTCAGCATCATCTTCGCCACATTGCCATTGCGACCAAATTCATCCAAGGTTGTCAGGAATGTCTTCTCAAGGTCGAGCAATTCCTGTTCGGTGTACGATCCGCCAGCCACTGCCTTTTCGTAGAGTGTGTTCACTAGGTCTTTCTTGCAACTCAGATAATAGTAGCTGTCGCGTCCTTTTTTTATCACATACTGATAGGCTTCAATGGCAAGATCGTATGATCCGTTGCCGCGGCAGATGTGCGCAAACTGCATGATCCGTGCCCCATCTTCCTTGTTCCTTCTATCCACAGCCTTCGCTTGGGCAAATGCTTGAATGAACTTCTTCTGTTGTTCAAAATGCCAGATCAGCAATTCGGCATAAATGTCTCGCTGAGGTTGACGTTGGATCTGCCCCACAACAGCTTCTTCGAAATACTCTTGCTTCTTGCCAGTTTGATCAGCAATGAAAAGGTCCAAAAGATCGGTGCGCACTTTCGTTATCTGCGACTCATCTTCTTCCAGTGCGTTCAAGTATTCCTCTACAGCTAAATCAAATTTCCCTTGAACGTTGTACACGCTAGCCAACTCGAAATGGTAATTGTAAAGACCGTTCAACAATTTTCGGCCCTTGTCATAGGTACGTACCACGTAATCCAATTCGCCTTTGTCCGAAAACGCATTCGCCAATGCATCAATCTGCCTCTGAAAAGGTGGCAATTCTTGAATCGCCTTTGTATAGGCCTGTTCGGCCTTTTTCTCATCTCCAGCAGCCTTTTGCACGTAACCCAGATACACGTAAAGCACAGGATTCTCCTCTTTCTTGATGCGCTTCTCTACGGTCTTCTCTGCTTCCGAGAAATTCTCAAGTTTCAGCAGGCAATCAACATAATACTGAAAGAAAAACTCATCGTTGTAGCGCTTATATAGCTTCTGATAATAGATCTCGGCCTTATCATACTCGCCATTCTTAAAGTACTGCGCAGCCAATTGCTCGTCTGTCTCTGTCTGTGCCAAAAGCAACAGCGGAGCAAGCACCAAAACAACGATCGATATGTATTTCTTCAATCTCATTCTGCTTCATCAAGCTCTTTGCTCGGCAACGCGATCAGTAAACGGTCTATTTCGTCTTTTAGTTCAGCGTAGGTTTCGAAACAAGCGTTCAGTTCGGCTACTACCTGCTCTGTTCCTTCATTCAAGCTTTCCACAAAAAGGAATTCTTGCTCAATGTACAGGTTTGTGCTGTCCTTATTGGCACGTCTTTCCTTCAGATCGGTTTTTAGGTTGAAAAGCTGGTTCCGAGTTTGAACTACTTGCGCATCAATCAACTCCTTTCTCTGCAAACAACTTTGAAGATGTTCCTGCAAACCACAGAAATTCACCAACTTTTGCGCTTGATCCAATTCCAGAGTGTCTGTTAACTCATTCTGAATCTTCTGGCATTTCTCAGACACGTCTTTGACGTATTGCTGTACAAGCCGCGAATCAATTTCATTTGATGACTGCTCCACGTTATTCAGCACGCCCAGCAGACTTTCCGTTGCATTGGATTCTGCCGTAAAATCCGTTCTGCAGCTAGTCAACGCAACTATCAAAAGAGCCGTCATTGCGAGGAACGAAGCAATCTCTTTGCTGCAGCAGACAGATTGCCGCAGTCGTTCCTCCCTCGCAATGACGTGTTGAATATCCATCAATCGATTCGGTCGAATCCAGTGTACTTGTGCAACACCTCAGGAATTTCAATTCCATTCTCAGTCTGATTGTTCTCTATAAGAGCAGCCATGATTCGAGGCAATGCCAAAGCGCTTCCATTGAGCGTGTGCGCCAATTGCGGCTTATCGCTTCCTTTTCGGTAACGCAACTTCAATCGATTTGCTTGGAACGTCTCGAAGTTGGAAACGGAACTTACTTCTAACCATCGGTCCTGACCACCTGACCAAACTTCCATATCAAATGTGAGCGCAGAAGTGAAACCAAGATCGCCACCACACAAACGAAGCACACGATAGTGCAAACCAAGTTTGTCCAAGAGGCCCGTTACATGCGCCACCATCGTATCAAGTACTTCGTAGCTGGTTTCGGGCTCTACCACTTGCACCACTTCCACTTTATCAAACTGATGAAGGCGGTTCAATCCTTTCACATCCTTTCCGTAAGAGCCCGCTTCTCTTCGGAAACATGGAGAATAAGCAGTCAGCTTCTTCGGAAGTTCATCTGTATTCAGAATCACATCGCGGAAAATGTTTGTCAACGGCACTTCTGCTGTTGGAATCATGTAGAGGTTGTCTTCCTCCATGTGATACATCTGCCCTTCTTTATCAGGCAATTGTCCTGTTCCGAAACCAGAGGCTTCGTTCACCACAAATGGTGGAATGTATTCCTTGTAACCAGCGTCTCTCGCTTCATCTAAGAAGTAATTGATGAGCGATCTTTGCAATCTGGCTCCTTTTCCAATATAAACTGGAAACCCAGCACCTGTGATCTTCACTCCTAATTCAAAATCAACGAGATCGTATTTCTTCACCAACTCCCAATGCGGAGCTGGCTCAAACCCAAAACTTGGTTTGGCCCCATGTGTTGAAACCACTTCGTTATCCGTATCAGATTTTCCCTTCGGGACGCTTGTATGCGGAAGGTTAGGAAGTTGATATAGCAATTGATTTAACTCCTGCTGAACCTGATTCATCGTTTCCTGTAAAGCAGAAGATTGCTCTTTCAGCTCAGCAGCTTTTGTTTTAGCGGCATTCGCTTCTTCTGCTTTTCCTTGCTTGAATAGGCCACCGATCTCCTTCGCCAACTGATTAGATTCTGCTAGCGTAGCGTCAAGGTCGGTCTGAGTTGATTTGCGCTTGTCATCCAAGGCAATGATCTGATTGACTGTGGCTGCTGCATCAATCCCTCTCACTGCAAGACGGTCAATGACATCTTGCTTATTCTCCTGTATGTATGTGGTCTGTAACATGAATTGTAATGTGGCGCAAATTTATCTACTGAAAACAAAAAATCCCTTGAACCGAAGCACAAGGGATTCCTTATATAATCTTATCGGTTCGATTAGCTCAATGGAACTACCGAAACAAACGAACGATTGTCTTTTTTCTTTCTGAATTCTACAACACCGTCAACCAATGCAAAAAGTGTATGGTCTTTTCCAATACCTACATTTTCTCCTGGGTGGTGTTGTGTTCCTCGTTGTCTGATGATGATGTTACCAGCAACAGCAGCTTGACCTCCGAAGATTTTCACTCCGAGTCGTTTGCTTTCTGATTCCCTTCCGTTCTTGGAACTACCGGCTCCTTTCTTGTGTGCCATGGTTGTTTTCTTTTATTCGGATTATTATTCTTTTTCGTCTGATTTGGCCTCTACTTCAGGAGCAGCAACCTCAGCTTTTGGGGCAGCTTCTTTCTTTTCAGCTTTTGCAGCGCCACCTTTTGCAGAAATACCTTCAATCAACAATTCAGTCAACGCTTGTCTGTGACCGTTTTGTTTTTGGTATCCTTTTCTTCTCTTTTTCTTGAAGACGGCAATCTTCTCATCTTTTAGATGGGCAACAATCTTAGCAGAAACAGTCGCTCCGCTGATTGTTGGCGCTCCAACAGATACTTTACCGTTCTCCTCCAAAAGCAGAACCTTATCGAAAGTTACTTTAGAACCTTCTTTTCCTTCCAAACGGTGAGCGAACACTTTCGTGTCTTTCTCAACCTTAAACTGTTGGCCAGCTATATCAACAATTGCGTACATCTTAAAACAGAATTGTATTTAACTCCCCAAAACGGGGCTGCAAATTTAAAAAAAGAAGTGTTGCTTACAACTTCCGCAAACAATAATTTGTTCAACGGTTAAAATGAAGCAGTCTTTCAGTATAAACCTTGTCGTTAACGATGAGTTGAATAAGGTACAATCCGTTCGGGTCTGAACCGTTTGCCGCATCAAAACTGAAGGTTGATTGACCAGCAGCCATTGAACCACCATAGAGGTTCTTTACCTGCTGTCCTAAACTGTTGAACACGTTCAATTGTACATCAGCCGTTTCTTGCAAGGTGAATTTGATGTTTGAAGTTCCATTGGTCGGGTTCGGATAGACCGACATGAATGAAGGTTCTTCTTCATCAACAGTAGAAATCCCGTTCGGGTTGGCAGGAACACGTTCTCGCGTGTATTGAATGAAAGCAAGCATCATTTCATCGTTTGTTGTCAGTCCGAAATTGATGAAGAGGGCAGGTTCGTTTGCACTCGCAGGAATTCGGTATTTGGCTACCTGGATCACACCATCCTTTTCAGCAATTGGCACCAACTCGCCATAAACTTGATCGAGATATAGGTTTCCTGGATGCTCCCAATCATAATATCCCTGATTAAAATCGTAGGTGGTATTGTAAAATCCCTCATACAATTTATCGCCCTGACTTCCATCAGGATTTCGTTTGAAGATATCGTAGTCCGTTCCGTATTTATGGGTGTGCGATGAAAGGAACCAAATGTAAAGCGAATCGGTAGCGCTTGGCCCAAAGGTGACAGGGTCTGTGAATGACACCTCGGTGTCGGTGTTAGGAATGAAAATGTTCAGGTTGATCAACAATTCGCTGTGCATTTCAATAAGTTCACTCGCATTGTTATTGTCAGTGTGGAAATTGATGTATGCTTCAGCGGCCAAGATGGAATCGCCATTGGACGCATAATTTATGAGGTGATAGTTGAGGTCTATGACTGCATTCTCATCTATCTTGTAAGCAGTTCCTGCAGGCAGCGAAGTGATATCGGGATCTACCCAACCAACCATATATTCTGCATCTTGGAACGCATTCTGAACAGTTACAGGACGCAAGCCCTCTTCAATACCAGCATCCGTTCCTGGAAGGAATTCGAACAACAGAAAGTGATGGGATTCATCGTTGAATATGGCTTCGAACTGAACTACGTCTTGAAGTTCCGGATTGTTGACCTTCTCCTTCTTATAGAACTCGACCTCTTGCCCCGGCTCTAAGAAAAAAGGACCAAGGTGCATCTGAAAACCTTCTCCAGCAGCAGGAGCATCCGGAACGGCTATACGCGCCATTCCGTTGTTGTTGTAATAATCGTCCAAGACCTGAGGGTCTACTACTGTTCCATTCTGTGGTGCACCGGCCAATATCCATTGTCGCATCAGCTCAATTTCTTCTTTAGCAAGTGCCGATTGATTCTGAGGCATTGAAGAGCCTTCTGCCAGATCCATTCCGTAAACACCGTCCCAGTCTGTTGTAGCGCACTTATATAGCAGAAAACTCTTGTGCGGATAACCAGCGTCCACCAACTTATAGCCTTTTGTCTGTGCGGCAGGATTGAGAGGATCTACACCAACCAAGGCTGCAATAAGCGATGCGGGGTTTCCACTCAGATCCAAATTGGCGCTAGGATTTGCTCCACTATGACAACCAGTGGTGCAATTTGCCTGAAAAATGTTGCTAATTGATTGAAGTGTGGACTGAGCAGAAACAAGGTTTGGTAATGATGCCACCAAAAGGGCGAGAAGTAATTGTTTTTTCATTTGAATGTGTGGGGCATGAAATAATTGAATTCCAAAAATAGTATGCAAGCCGAATAATTCTGTCACTTTCTTGCCTTTTGAACCAAAAACACACCTAATAAGATTATAATAACCCCAGAAATCGACCAAAGGCTCACTTGCTCTCCATCCAACACACCCCAACCAATGGCAATGACCGGGACAATGTAAGTGACCATGGATGCGAATAAGGCTCCGCCAGATTGTATCAATCTGTTGAACATGAGGACGGCCAAGGAGGTGCCTACTACGGCCAAAACGGCAATGGCGGAGAAAGACATCCAAGCAAAATCGTGATCAAAGCGTGAGGTGAAATCGGTTGAGAAGAGATAAATGAGGCATAGCGGTCCGATCCAAAGAAACGAGCCAGCAGTTATAAGCACGGACGGCATATTGCTCAGGTATTTGCGCACTACGTTAAGATTGAAGGCATAGCAGGTACTGGCCGCGACCACAAACAAGGCCTGCGGCTTGAAGCCATCGATACCATCGGGCATAACGATGAGAAGAAGCGCCCCGATCAATCCGATCAATAGGCCAACTACCTGCAAAAACCATGTTCTAAGGCCGAAAAAGAGCAAGCCGAACACCATGGTGAGCAGAGGAACGAGTGAATTGAGCATTCCTGAGAGCGAACTATCGATCTTGGTCTGGGCCGTGGCGAAGAGAAATGCAGGGATACCGCTACCTAGCCAACCAACGGAAAGCAAAATGAGCCATTGACGCTTCGCGATCTCTTTGAAGCGCCCAATTAGAAACGGGAGCGTGACCAGCCAGGCCAAGCCCATGCGCAAGGCCGCAATCTGGGTGTCTTCAAAAACCACCAGCCCCTTTTTCATCAGAATGAAAGAGCTACCCCAAATGACGCCTATGAGAAGAAGAAGGAGCCAATTGCGCAGTGGATTTTGCATGGCGCAAAGAAACGCGTTGAGGAGATGAGTTTGACAGGTTAATCAGCTGTGGCAATTTACTTCTAGGCCATAGACCCTGAAACGAGTTCAGGGTGACGCGGTTATGGGTCGTTGGCGGATTATGAAAAGCTTGCTTGCACTGATCAAACCTTTGTTGATTGTAAGTGTTGCTTATGTGACAAGCGTCATACATTAAACCACAGAACATGTTTTACTTTTGACAAACGAAATGAGTGAGAAAGCAAGCATAGCAGTAGAGGGCATGAGCTGCAACCATTGCTCCAATGCGGTGAAAAACCTGATTGAAGAAGTGGAGGGAGTAGAATCGGCCGAAGTGAATCTTGTGGAAAAAGAGGCGAAAGTGTATTTCGACCCGAACAAGACCAATGCAGAAGCAATCATCGAAAATATCAACAGTTCAGAAGTTTATATAGCAACAGCGAAATGAAAACGAGAATCTTATCAATCGCCATTATGGCATCAGCAGCATTAATGATCGGCTGCGGACAAACATCAACCGAAACAGCTACCGAAGAGGTGCACATGATGAGCGTTGATGAAATGAAGACCCCGACCACATTGGCCGTTAAGATCGAAGGCATGAGTTGCCCTTCAGGCTGTGCTGGTCCAATTCAGGAAAATTGCGGAAAACTGACCGGTGTTGGCAAGAGCGAAGTGAATTTTGACGAAGGCATGGGTTATTTCACATTTGATGCGAGCCTTCTTTCTCAGGAAGATATTCTGAAGTGCATTTCTAACACCAATGGTGGCGGCATTTACACTGGAACGGTGGTTGAAGATGATGCTGAGGTTGAAACAGACGAGGCTACGACTGAGGAGGCTGTTCATGAGGTGAAAGACGAGAATGAGGCGCATAGCTAGTCGTTGTATGATGAACGTTGATTGCTGGTCTGTTTCCAATAAATCCCCCACCTCGTCCCTCGGCACCCCCTTTTAAAGGGGGAATTGCAACTTGCCACCGTTGCTTAAAGTTGAATGATCTGTTCGGTCTGATCTAATTGGCAGAGAAACGGGAAAATGAAAAACGAGTACGGAAAAAGGTCGCTGCATAGCGGCCTTTTTTGTTTTAAGACATCAATTACAGCTCATTCAGCATGATTTATTGAGACCCTGAAACAAGTTCAGGGTGACAACAGACGGGATTATTACTTTCGATGACTATGAAAGAATACAAACTGATCATTGAGGGAAAGGAAGTGACCACATCGGAGGTGTTAACGGTGAAGAATCCGTTTGACGGTTCGGTTGTAGGGACGAGTTACCTGGCAGGGAAGGATGAATTGGAAGCCGCCATCAGCGCAGCGCAAAAAGCACGGAAGGAACTTTGGGATCTGCCATCTCATGTACGTGCTGCGGCATTGGAACAGATTTCGGATGAATTGCACGAGAGACGCGAGGAATTGGCGTTGCTGCTTGCGCGGGAATGTGCCAAGCCCTTGAAGTATGCGCTGGGCGAAATTGATCGCTCGGTGCAAACATTTAAGGTGGCAAGCGAAGAAGCGAAACGTTTGCCAAGTGAGGTTTTGCAATTAGATACGACCAAGGCAGGTGAAGGGCGCGAGGGAATTGTGAAATACTTTCCTGTGGGATTGGTGGCGGGCATTGCACCTTTCAACTTCCCGATGAACTTGGTGGCGCATAAGATCGCGCCAGCCATTGCGGCCGGTTGTCCGATCATTCTCAAACCAGCATCTTCTACTCCACTCTCTTCGTTGGAATTGATGCGCATTATTGAAAAGACCGCATTGCCAAAGGGAAGTGTGACGGTGCTTCCGATGGATAGAGAAACGGGAAATCAGTTGGTGACGGACGAGCGGTTTGCGCTGCTCTCTTTTACGGGCTCGCCTGTGGTTGGTTGGAAGATGAAAGAGCAAGCGGGCAAGAAGAAAGTGGTGTTGGAGTTGGGCGGAAACGCAGGCGTGATCATCTCCGAAGGGACGAATCTAGCGAAAGCCTTGCCACGCTTGTTGGTTGGAGCCTTTGCCTATTCAGGACAGGTATGTATTCACGCGCAGCGATTCTATGTACATCGTTCGCTGTTCGCAGATTTCTGTGAGGAGATGAAGGCAGGCGCAGAAGCATTGAAATGGGGCGACCCAAGCGATGCTGAAACGGACATCACAGCTATGATTGACAAAGACAATACAAACAGGATAGCCGAATGGCTGGATGAAGCGGTGAAAGCTGGTGCTGAGGTCGTATCTGGCGGCTATGAGAAGGGTGGTATGTTTGCTCCGACCATCTTGACGAATGTGAAGAAGGAGATGCGCGTCTGTTCAGAAGAGGTTTTCGGACCTGTGATAACGGTGGAGGCTTTTGACGCATTTGAAGAAGCCATTGCCATGCTTAACGATACGAAGTTTGGGCTGCAAGCAGGTGTTTACACCGATAGCATCGCTGAAATGAACCTTGCATTCGAGAAAATTGAATGTGGCGGTGTGATCATTAATGATGTGCCGACTTTCCGCGTAGATCACATGCCCTATGGCGGCATAAAAGAAAGCGGTCTGGGCCGCGAAGGGCTGAAATATGCCATCCTTGATATGATGGAGCCGCGGATTCTGGTGAAACCGAAATGAGAAGGGGGTATTGAGATATGATTATCGAGATGCGAGTAGTGGTAAGCGAGGAGCGAGGAACTGGAAGACCCGATTTCTTGTCAGCAAGCTGTCTAAGCGAAGTCTAATCTTATCGTTTCGAAGATTCAACATGCTAAGGAACAGTCGGAACCAGTCAAAGTCAAATCCGTAGCAGTCTATGACAAGGTCTAACCAGCCTTTTCCAAATCCTAAGTAGTCGGTGCAAAGGCGAATCTAGCGTGGGAGAAGTCGGAAGCCGTCTAGGAACAATCGTTAGTAGTCGATGCCAATGCGGAAAGGTGCATTTAGGAGAGGAAATTATGGCCTGATGGACACTAAACGTGCTTAGATGTGCGTTTATGACTTATCTCTATTCAAGAATTCCGACATGTTAAAGCTGAATCTCACGCCATTGATACAGGCCAAGGGCTTCACACAATCTCAGGCCTTTTTGCGCAAACACGGGTTTACGGCCCGAGAAGCTCGCACCTTGATGAACGAGAAGAGTGTTCGCCTTATTCGCGATAGCATGATACAGCGGTTGTGTGAAACATTCTTGTGCGAACCGAATGATCTTATGAGTTGGACAGATAAACAGAATGATCTGTTTCAGCGGCTGAATATTGGAACAGTCCGTCCATTGCACGATCTGATGAAAGGTAAGTCTCAGGCAGAAGTCCAGCTGTTATTGGAACAACTGAAGTTGGAACTAAAAGCGAAGCCGCCTATTTCATCGAATGGGAAAGGACGTTTGTTTGTGAATGTGAGGCGCTTGATAGAAGAGCGACAACAGCCACATCCTCAACGATTTTTAGAGTTGAACGGTTTTACGAAGATGGAGGCGAATAAATTGCTTGACCCAAAACGCACATCAATTCGGATGAAGATGCTATCTCGGCTGTGTGTGTTCTTTGATTGTTTGCCCAACGAATTGTTTGACTG
The DNA here is from genome assembly GCA_021739695.1 of Flavobacteriales bacterium. NCBI lineage: Bacteria > Pseudomonadati > Bacteroidota > Flavobacteriia > Flavobacteriales > Flavobacteriales bacterium. The sequence continues at coordinate 90,026 of JAIPBM010000012.1, forward strand.
GGATGGTTCCGAGGAACATTTTCTAAACGCACTGCGGAAAGACCCAGTTGTTGATCTAAAGGTGGCTTTTGACCGATTGCCGTCAAATGTGGTAAGGCGTCTAATAGGCAGTTAACCTATTTCCACCACCTCAGCGGGTTCAGCTTTTTGATCACCGATGCTTCGGGGTCACCGCCCGGGCCGAATGACATCATGACCATGCTTATCTCGTTATCGATGGTTACTTTTTTGACTTCTGGCTTTTTGTAGGTTTTCTTCTTGGTGTTCATGGTTCAATGTTTAAGGTTCAAAGTAGGTTATTGAATGACGACCTTGTGCGTTTCTGTTCCTTTGGCGGTTTCCACGCGGATGAGGTAAATGCCTGTTGAGGTATTCATATCCAAGGTAGTGCGCGATGCTTTCAGGTTTGCGGTTCGGACAATTCTTCCTGCCATATCCAACACCTGAACGTTTCCAGTGTTAGTGTTCTCAGAAAGAATGATGTTCAGTTGATTTCCGTTGGAAGTGTAAACGCGAGAGTTCATCGAAGCACCATCTTCAACTCCCGTAACACTCGTTCCAAAGTGAAGGATGAAACGGTCTCCAATGTTGCCTACATCTGAGGTGAATGTATAGTCAGCATCCAAATTCAGGTCTTGGAAAAAGTGGAGATAGCGGTCTTCGAGATAGACGTCTTCTCCCGTTACAGAAATATCGTTTGCGGTAAGCGAATATTCTCCTGAAGCGGGAATCTTCACTCCCAACGGAACGATTGGGTTGGTAACCGTACTATAAAGTCCGTTGATGGCCAGCGTGTCTTGTAACACATTCATGTAGACCTGTGGGACACTTGCAGCTGCCCAGAACTTGTGCGAGTCATAGTCATCAAACACATCCTGAGCAGCAGAATTGAACGCCACAACCGCCTCATCAGAAACACTTCCGTTTGAAAGCGTCATTCTGAGAAGACCATCCTGCGCTTCCGTTTTATAAATGCCTGCCAACGTTCCGTGGCTTCTGTCGGCATTGGTGAAATCCAACTGCCCTGTAAGTCCATCTGCCGAAACACGAACCCAGAATGCCTGCGTTGGAGGAACATCTCCTGTTACAGCACCATTGCCATTGTTGTTGGTACCGATTCCGCTGGAAGCATTATACGTGTCATAGAGCATGGTACTTCCCTGATGCGTTCTGTACCACATGGTGGTCTCCAGATTGGTTCTGCTAGCATCATCCCAACTTACAGTGCTCGGATAAGGGTTGCTTACCAGATTGTAACCGCGGTTGGTTTCCGTGGTTCCTGTTCGGGTCAATCCACTCGCACTCTGATTCCCGTTATTGAATGTTCCTCCGGTAAAAGTTAAAGTACTGTTTGAACCAAGACGAGCAACGTATCCTTCCATCACATTCAGTGATGTGCTGTTATCCGCAATCTGAGGGTAAGATTGCGTGGTCTCATCTGCCCTCCAGAGTTTATCCGTTCCAGCAGCGTTATAAACGTTACTGGTTGCACTTGCTACCGGACTGCCAACGTACCAGAAGAGCCCATCTGGCGTAATTCCCCCAGAACCTGTCAGATACTGTTCCATTTGGAAACTGCCGCTACCGCTGACATCTCCCTCTGTGATAAGTGAACCGATGCCAGAAGCATCTGCTTTGACAAGAATGGTACCCTCATTAACTATGTTGCCGCCAACGGTCATGGCCTTACCCACGTCAATTGTGAGGATAGCCCCGCTTTCTGTTTCAAGCTTCCTACATACCGCAGGTGTTCCGGAGGAAGAGGTTATGTGCGGTTGATTGCTCGGGCCAGTAGATATCAGCACGTTATCCCAAACGGTTGGAACTGCATCAGAACTCCAGTTCGAAGCGGTATTCCAATCGGTAGAAGTAGAGCCGTCCCAGATCGGTCTTATAGCAGTGCGATAGAGTTCATTTCCAGTATCAGCTCCTCCATTGGCCTTGAAAATCACATGATCGCCAAAGGCGGCAAGAAATGCCGGGTTAAAATCTGTTCCGGGCTGGTCGTCTACCATTACGGTACCAGCTTCGGTACCGTCACTTTTCCACAGTTCCGAACCGCTGACACCATCATTGGCATTGAAGTATAGAGTTCCGTTGGCATTGACCATGTACGAAATCCCTGCGTTGGTACTGCCCAGACCAATGTCCTTCACCATTACTGTTCCGACCTCAGTGCCATCGCTTTTCCATAGCTCCGAACCGTTGACACCATCATCCGCAACAAAAAAAAGTGACGTGCCAGCACCCACGGGATAAGAGATGTTCGATGAACCGATACCTGGTTGGATGTCCTTGACCATAACCGTCCCTCCTTCAGTACCATCGGTCTTCCAAAGTTCCGTTCCATTTGTTCCATCATTGGCCCTGAAATACAAGATTCCATTGACATTGACGAAATAACTCGGGTTGGACCCACTACTACCAGTGTTAATGTATTTGATCAAAACCGTACCCGATTCGGTACCGTCACTCTTCCAAAGCTCTGTTCCATTGGTTCCTTCATTGGCTGAGAAATACAGCACTCCATCTGAATTGATAAGTGAACCAGGACTGGAACTAAGGTTGCCGGAGCGAATGTCCTTTACCATTACAGTACCTGTTTCTGTACCATCGCTTTTCCAAAGTTCCAGACCACTGACACCATCACTGGCACGGAAAAACACCGTTCCGCCAAGCTCTGTGAGGAACTGTGGCGAACTTGAGCCACTACCGGGGAAAACATCTTTAACCATGACCGTTCCAGACTCAGTACCATCACTCTTCCAAAGTTCGATGCCGTTAGCGTTACTCGCCTTGGCAGAAAACATCAGAGTTCCGTTTACATTGGTAAGATTCTGTGGATTTGAGTGCTGACTTCCAGGATAAATGTCTTTAACCAGAACGGTACCCGACTCAGTACCATCGGTCTTAAAGAGTTCCACTCCTGTGGAGCCATCGGTAGCCCTGAAAAAAAGTGTACCATTGACCTCTGTGAAATTAGAGGGGCTGGCAAAGCCAGTTCCTGAACGGATATCCTTTACCAACATGGTCCCAGCCTCGGTGCCGTCTGTTCTCCACATCTCATTGCCGTAAGTAGCCTCCGATGCGGTGAAGATCAACGCACCATCATATTCAACAAAGCCTGACACACTGGTACTGGCACTGCCGGGAGAAATCTCCTTTAGCAAGGTTATCTGCTGCTGCGCCTGAGCCCTCGCAAGCACAGACAAAAGGGTCAAAATGAAGAATGAAAATTTTTTCATGGATGAAGTTTTTGGTTAAATGGATTCAATTTCTAATTCAAGTGTTTGAAAGATGACCTGAAGCAATCTCCAGCAGGGTTATGTCCAATACTGTTACCTGACCAACTGTAATATCGACCGTGTGGTACTGAGGCACGAAGCGTTCTTTGGAAAATCGGATTTGGCGGTTGCCCTCTGGCAACAAGGGTAGGAGGTACTGACCCCGTTCATCTGTCAGGGCGATTATGTCAGATACCGTATCTGTGACCAGCACCTCGGCCAAGATGGTCTCCGTTCCATCAGTCAACATGGCTGAGACGATACCCCTTATTGAAGCCTCTTCGGCAGATGATTGTTTGTAAACATCCAAATCGTTGTCCGGCATTTTAGAAAGAGTTCGGGTTATGGCAACAGCATATCATTACTGGCTGCAAACCTGAGGAAAACCGAACGACCGACCCATACCCTACTTATGGACAAAACATGGACAACAACAAGCATCAAGCACAAAGTACTATGGACGGTCGATGTTTCTTAGCACCTCATCCACCTCCATGCCATCCGAACCACGGAGTTTCTGCGCCATGCGATAGCGTTTTTTAATGACGCTGTCGTGCGATATCTGAAGAATATGCGCAATTTCCTTGTTGTGCAACCCGAGTTTAAGTAGGGAGCAGAATTCCAATTCGCTACCTGTAAGGTCTGGAAATTGCTTGGAGAGTTGATTGATGAAATTCGGGTCGATGCTCTTGAACTTATCGAGCAAGCGTTCCGTGAATGTCTGGTCGCGCACCAATGTGCTGATGGACTTTTGCAATCTTTTAGCATCTGTTTCATCCTTCTGTTCAGAAAGTATTCTGCGAATGTTCTCACGGATGCTGTTCACTTCCATGGCGGTTGCCAGCAGTTCCTGCTTCTGCTTTTCAATAACGCTTTCCCTCAGTTTTAGATTCTCCTCCTGAAGCCGCGCTTCTTTTTCAAGACCTCGTTTCTCATCATTTAGGCGTTGCAGTTCAAGTACTGACAATCGGTGTTTCAATCGTTTGGTGTACCATAGATAAATGCCGATGCCTGTGGCAATCGTAAACAGCAGCAGGCTGATGGCGATCCAAAGTCGATTCTGTGCATTATTCTTCTCAAGCAGTTCCACCTTTGCCTGGGCAAGCTGTCGTTCTCCATCAATGATCTCCGACTTGTACCTTTCGTGCAGTTCCTTGACCACAAATTGATCGTAAAGACCCGACAGGCTGTCTTTGAGCAATACAATCTTTTTAAGCGTGGCCAATTGCTTGGCCTCTTCACCAAGCGCCTCAAGCGTTTGTAGCTTAACCTCCTCGTACCTTAGTCGGTCCACAAGCCTTTCGTCCTGCTCAAAAGTGGTTTCCTCAAACCTTTTGATCGCCTGATCGGCTTCGGCAAATTTGCCCACTCCATTCAAAAATGAGACATACTCTGTGGTAATCAGCAAAACCTCATCTTCGGCAACCAGTGCTTCAGAAAAAGCTGTTCGGAATGATTCGATGGCCTGATCATTACGCGCTAAACTTTTCAGTGCAACCCCTTTGTTCATTTGGGCATAACCCATCAGATAGCTGAAGGCCTCGGTCGTATTTATGGTGGCAATGACGGAATCGGTCGTTTCCAACGCTTCTGCTCCTTTGTTGATCTGAGAAAGAACATACGATCTTGTAAGCAGCCCAATGCAATAAGTGAGCATTCCGAAGTCTTTCTTAAGCACGGGCAACGCGTTATTGTAACGTTCCAGCGCAAACTCGTAATCCTTTTGTGATGTAAAGGAATTGGCCAAATTAAAATTGGCTAACGCCTTGTCACGTTCATGATCAACCGTGTCCTGTTCATACAATTCCAATGCTTGAAGAAGGTATTGGATGGCCTGATCATTAACTCCTGAATAAGAATAGACGTTGGCCAGATCAACATAGCATTTTGCCATACCCGCAACGTTCTTAAATTGTCGATAAAACGCGAGTGCCTCAAACAAAAGGTCGGCAGCTTCCGATAGCTTTCCAGACTCGCTATATACCGCTGCCAGATTTATGAGATTACCGACCCTATGTTCCGGTCGGTCTTTATTGATGGCAATATTCTTCTTGAAATAATATTCAGCGGAATCCAGTTCGTTGGTGGTCCAATAATAGACGCCTACGAGTTGCAAGGTGTAAGCAAAAACGGTATCAGGAACTTCTGCTTTCTGCACAAGCAGGTCGTAAAGGTCTTCCTTGGCCTGCGCAGGGTTCTTGTGTATCAGTTTCTGCGTTGCCTGCTGGCGCTCACGATACGTTTCAATGTTTCCCGCCTGTGCCTCATACATACATGTAAGCACGGATAGGAGCATGAAAAGCTTTCGTTTCAAAATCAACGTCTGTAGCGGCTAAGAAAAATCTGAATCCAAAGTAAATCGAATTGAATCAAATCACGGTCAGCGTATCACCGCGCCCAGATTTCCACATTGTCAATTCCGAACGATTCATTACTACGGTCTTCATTCAGTGTTGAACCAATGATGAGATAAAAATTCCCGTTTCCGATCACATTATTTCGCACATGAAGCATCGCTGTTCTTACTTGGTCTCCTTCGCTGCCCCCGATAAAACTGTAATCGATCCTTCCCTGCGTGTCATCGCTATTGTCATGGTTTTCCACCCACAGAATGGTCGGATTTCCTGTAAGACTGCTGGCCACGCCTGCATATCCGCGCTCGCGAGCATCCCAACTGTCAATGAAGAAATAGTCGAAGGTTATCTGCGCCTCCGTCCAACTGACCCCCGACATGTCAAATAGCTTCTTGAAAACATTGTTGTTATCGCTGTCGTTTGTACCATTCGCATAGTTGTTCAGAAACGAGCTTACACCAATAATTCCTGGGGTGTCCCGTTGGAATTCACCACTTGCAACCGATGAACTGGTGTTGCTCTCGTAGAGGTTCCAGCCATCATTGCTGGTTTTAAAATCGTCACGGTAAATAAGGGTCCAGCCATTGTTGCTTTCCTTGGTATTGAACTCAACTTTGGAGTCTTCACCCGTAATTCGAAAATCTCCTTCCACATCAAGGAGAGCATTTGGAGAAACTGTTCCGATTCCGACATTTCCCCCTGTTTCAATCCGCATTTTGGTATTTCCATTCGTGAATGTGGTCCCGTATGAAATGTCGTAGTGTTCACTCTGATTCAGACCTATCATCCAATAATTTGAACCAGCATCGGAGTTGTTGAAACTAATGGCCGCCTCTCCACTGCTTCCTGTGTTTTTAACCACAATTCCTCCATCGTCCCAACCACCATCTCCGCCCGTAGTTCCTACTATATGTAATTTGGCCGTTGGGTCAGAAACTCCTATCCCGACATTACCTATTTCGGAAATTCGCATTTGCTCGGCAACGCCCGAACCTGGGTTTGTCATGAACCCCAAATAGCCCAGTTGTCCGCCAGTAGCCGCCATTCCACCGAAAACACGGGCCATGGTGAATTCGGTGCCACTGCCTTCGTTACTATCGTAATCGTTCAGATCTATGGCTGCTATCTCGCAGGTGGTGCAGGCGTTGCGTGCTCCCACTACTTCCAGTTTAGCGTCTGCGCCTGATGTGATGCTTTGTTCAAACCGTCCCAAAACAGTTTGTCCTTCCAATACGTGCAACGGAGCCGATGGAGCTGTGAGCCCAATACCGACATTCCCGCCATTGAAAATTCCATTGCCATCAATGCGAAATCCAGCTGCCTGGTCGGTGGCCAACTGATTCTGAATGTAGTCGTTGCTGCCAGAAGGGAGATCCGATCCAGTAGCAACGGAAACAGTTCCATCTCCTCCCGAAACCGTAAGAACTCCATTTGTGGTGTACGCATTCAGCTTCACGGTGCCTGTTCCAAGAATCTCAAACCGTTTATCCCACTCAGCTTCCGAACCTGTACTTGGATTGCTTGCTCCGCCCGTGTTCACAGAAACACCGAATAATGTGGTGGCATCTCCATCATTAGAATCACCGATCACAATCGCCTGATTGGTGCTCCCTTGTTCATTCACCAATGCCATGGTATGCTCGTAGGTGTCATCAAAACCGTATTGGCTTCCAGCCGCGAGGTCAGGTCGAATGCGAAGGGAATTATCAGAAGATGAGCTAATCCAAATATCCCCAATGACCTCTAACTTTCCCTGCGGACCAGAAGTTCCAATTCCCACATTTCCATCGTTTGTCACGGTCACCCTCACCGAATCATCGGTAATGAACTGGACATCTGGATCGGCATCTTCCGAACCGATAACCAACGCATTGGCGGTTGTTCCTGTTGATCGGGTTCCGTCCGTACCCTCAAGCCCAATGAAACCATTGCTGGCGTTCGCATCCTGCTTGAATGTGATGAATGGATTGTCAGATTCGTTGCTATCGTCCGTATCTGCCTCAATAATCAACTCCGCATCACCGGAAGTTCCAGCGCTTACGTGCAATAGGGAAACAGGCTCATCTATGCCAATTCCAACCTGTCTGTCATCGATATCGGCAGAGAAGATCGGATTGGCCAATGCGTCTTCAATAAGAAGGTTGTTCGGTGAAGTGCGGTAATAGATGGCCGCCTCGCCTCCGACAAACGAAACCCCATGTGGCCCCGTGCTTCCGTTGAATTGCAATTCGCTTGTGTTACTTGGCATAACGATATTGCCGTCCGTGGACAGCGTCAGGTCGGTTCCGTCAAACGTAAAGCCACTGTTTCCTGTCAAACTGTTGCTTCCCGACCAGTAGGTCACCTGACCAGCAGTTCCAGAACCCGTCAACGAATTGTCCGCGGTAATCAATCGTACCCATTGCGCCCCTGACCAGTAGTAGTATCCGGGAGTAACCTGCGTTGCCCCAGAACCTGCCGTTACCGTATTATAAACAAGCAAAGATGTTGCTGGGCTGGAAACGGGTGAGGCCGAATTGGTAGCCGTCAGGGCAACACGTGGTAACAGAAACCCCTGATCGGACGATCGCACTTCCATGATGGCAGAGGCATCTGGAGAACCATTGGCCCCACTTACCAACACCCCTGTTGATTGACACCAAGCATCGTAGGATAGAAAAATCCACAACAGAAGAAATAGAGCCAATCTTAGACATTGCATAACCTCGAACCTTTGAGTCCAACAAAGGTACTTTGGTCAGCTCTCACCAACTATTAATGCAATCGCTCAAACCATGGACAAACCATGGACAAGATTCGGAATTGGTTGCAATATGTGTGTATTCATAAGAATCTGATGATGGACAACAGATCAGTTCCGCATGTGGAAAACGCTTTCACTTCCACCAGCGGAGTGGGTTCAGTTTTTTGATAACAGAAGCCTCAGGGTCCGAACTTGGGCCGAAGGACATCATCACCATGCTTATCTCATTGTCGATGGTTACTTTTTTGACAGCGGGTTTGCTGTATTTATTTTTCATTGCTTAGGTTATAGGTATTAGGAGTTAGCGTCATTGCGAGGAACGAAGCAATCTGTGTCTAAACTAGATTGCCTCGCTCGTATCTCGCTCGCAATGACGTGCTAGTTGAGTAATACGCGGTGTGTCTGTTCTGTTTGTGGTCTCCAACCACCGCGATGCTGTTTGCATTAAGGGTATAATTGCCTTGCGCTGGAAGTTTCACACCCAACGGAACAGTCGGGTTGGTTGCTCTGACCAAGAGACCGTTGATGGCTATAGCTGGTAGTGAAGCGAAGCCTTTGACCTACTTTCAGTTCTAGCCACTACGAAGGTTGGTTCCATTCAACAGTTATCTTCATTCCTGTGTTGAATTCTTTATTGATTGGAATTTGAGACGACACGTTCGTAGGTTAAGTTTGAGTTTCTTGTCAGCCATTCAAGCTATATCCTTTACCATGCCGTTCATGAAATACCGCCACTTAGTTCTTGCTGTCTTGTTTTTGAGTCTCGTTTCCAATGTATGGGCCCAGCAGCTTCGCACAGAAGATGACAAAGACGAAAACGAGACCATCGAAACATCCATCTTGCACGGACAGCAACGTTGGTATAAGCTGATGGAAAAGCCACGCGTCAAGTATTCGAAGGTGCAATCTGCCTACGAAAAATACTTTGCTGAGCATGCTGATGAAGGCAGCGGCCCTAAGGAATATGGCGTTGGCTGGTTAAAGACCAAGATATTCTATCTCGACAGGAAAGGAAGGGTTCAGGATGCGCCAAAGGCGGATATGAACCGCATCAAGCCAAGGGCGATGAGCGGTGCGCCAACGGATACGTATTCTGGCGATTGGCGCATGATCGGCCCCGTAAATACGTACAACGGCCCGGGTGCTGGTGGTGGCAACAATGGTGGTTATGCCTATTGTGTGAGAATGGACCCGACCAACACGAACAAACTCTTCTGCGGATTTGTGACGGGCGGACTGTGGATGAGCAGCGACAATGGTGTTTCGTGGAGTTTAACGGATGCCAATCTTCCGGCAGATTCGTACTACGATATTGATGTGTGCGCTGCCAACAGCGATGTGGTCTATGCCATCAGCAGATCGGCAGTGATCAAATCAACAGATGGCGGTGCATCGTGGTTGCCAACCGCTTTGAACAGCACCAACTACAGCGGAACGGCCTACGATATTGCAGCTTCACCAAGCGACCCAAATGTGGTAATTGCGCGCTGGGGAACGAAGATCTACCGAACAGCAGATGGTGGCTCCGTTTGGACAGAAGTGCAAACAGGTCTTCAGAATTTCAGCATTTGGGACAGCAACCTGAACAGCGAAGTGATCGATTTTGACAACAACAATTCGAGCGTTGTTTATGCTACCGACCGTGGCAATAGTCAGAATTCAGTAGCGGTTTACCGTTCTACCAATGCAGGACAGAACTTCAGCCTTTTTCAGACCATTACGCTGCCTGGAAATGCTACCGGAACCGTGACCGGATGGTCGAAGGTGTGCACAGCAACCAATAACACGAACGCGGTTTATATCATGATCGGAAGCGGTTCCTCTTCTTATTCGCATGTGGCGGTTCATCTATTCAAACTGAACGCAACAAACGGAAACATTGATCTGCAGCGCATCAATATGGTGGATGGCATCAACACAGATTATGGCTCTACCACTTCGCTGCATCATGGCGATATTGCCATGGACATCACCAATGAGAATAAGATTGTTTGGGGATCTTACAGCCAGCAGAACGTGCAGTATTCCACCAATAATGGCGTGAGCTTTTCGACCTCTACTTCCTCTGTTCATTCCGACCTCCGCAGTATTTACATGTACAACGGAAAAGTGATATTAGGAACGGATGGTTCTGGTGATGTTTCGACAGATGGTGGCGACCATTTCAGCATTGTGACCAAAAGCGTTTCGAACCACGAACTGTGGGGATTCGGCTCGGCTTTCAAATCAAGTCATTTGGCGGCCGGAACAAATCATGGTCCGTTGATGGTACGCGATAGCGAAAGTGCAAACGGCTGGTTCACGCTTCTGGGTGCCGATCAGGGCAACTCCGATTTCAATCCGCTGGATAGCGTTTCGGCCTATTCGCAGGGTTATGATTCGTATCACATCACCCTTACTGGAAATCAGAATTGGGTGAACGGTTCGCAGCAGATCGATCCGGGAGGCATTTACAGCTATTTCAATTCGATGGAATTCCATCCGCATCGTTATCATACACTCATCACGCATCACGCAGGGCAGTACCCAAGTTCGGTGCCGCAGGAAACGCGCGACATTTGGAAGAATTCACTTATCCGAAGTGATGACAATGGCCTGACCGTTTCGGTGGTGCATACCTTCAACGCGCAACTCTTCCGAGAAAAGATATGTGTAGGCGATACGTCCAGGATCTATGCGGTTGTGGGGCTTACCAATAATTCGTTGATGAAAACCACGGACGGAGGCGCCACGTGGACCGATATCACGCCATCCACTTCTGTTACGGGTGCATCCATTCGCAACATCAGCGATATTGCCGTAAGCGATGTGAATCCGAATGAAATTTGGGTGAGTTACTCAGGCGTACAGAGCACTTGCAAAGTGCTGCATTCTACCGATGGCGGCAGCAGCTACACCAACCTCACCCAAAGCGTTCTTACAAGCTTTCCAATTACGAAAATGATCTTCCAACGCGGTACAGATGGTGGCGTTTACGTGGGTAACGAATCGGGAATCTATTACCGCAACAATACCATGAGCAATTGGGTGGAACTCGGCAACGGACTGCCTGCCATGGATATCCGCTTCCTGTTCATTAATTACTACAAAGGCAAGCTGCTGATAGGAACTAGCCGTGGCGCTTGGGATCACGACCTCTACGAAAGCTCGAACACCATGGCGCAGATATCGGCAAATACCCTCACGCCTACTTGCCAAGAACCAAAGGTTCAGTTCAGGGATTTCAGCGTGGTGAGCAATGCAGGTAACGGTGCAACCTATCAATGGGATTTTCCTGGCGGAACACCATCAACTTCAAATCTGGAAACGCCTTTGGTGAGTTATTTGGGCGCCACGCCCGGCACCTACGATGTGACATTGACTGTGACGGATGAGAACGGGACAAGCACGCAAACGCTCCAAGATTTCATTACATACACAGCCGAAAATTGCTGCGAAGACCTTCCTTCGGGATGGGTCCATATTGACATTGGAACCACTACTACACCGAGCGAAGTGTGCTACACACCTTCTGATGGTAATTTCAAGATCACCAGTCATTCTTCAGGCATCAGCGATCCGAACGACAATTTCCCGTTCATCTTTAAAGGATTGGTGGGCGATGGCGAAATTGTGGCCCGTGTGAAGGACGTGACCGACATTTGGAACTATTCAGGCGGCATCATGCTGCGTAATTCGCTGGCCGCAAACAGTAACTATCTGTTCCTCAATTCGCTCGATTCGCGAGGTGTGTTCGACATTTATCGCACAAACAATACGGGCAACACGGGCTACCAATTGGTGACCACCTATCCGATGCCGATGTGGTTGAAGATCGTGCGCAGCGGCAACCAACTCACCACGCATTATTCTGCCGATGGTGTGAACTGGACGCTTTATCACAGCTTCAATCAGACGCTTAACCAAACCGTTTATGTTGGATTGGCGGCTTCCAAAGATGGCTGCGTCACCAACATCGATAATGTGAGTGTGACAGGCCAAGTGGTAACGGGTGTTGAAGACCAAGAAAAAGAGCCAGCGCTGAGTGCATACCCGAATCCGATGAAGACAAGTGTAACGGTGAGTGGCCTTTCGGGAACAAACGTGCTTAAAATGCTTGATGCAAGCGGAAAGTTGGTGTATTCGATCAACACAAGCGCCAACACCGAAACCATTCCGACTGAAGGAATGGCCACTGGACTTTACATCATATCGGTAGAAAACGCGGAGCAAGGCACGCAGCAGACCATCAATGTGATGAAGGAGTAGCACGTAGGAATAGCGCTTTCCACTTGGCATTTTTGGGAATCGCTATTTCAAAATTCCAAGATCCATTTTACCTTAGTACGACCAACCTTTAGTCTAGAACTCATGTTGAAACGTCTACTACTGCTAAGTTCCTTCGGCATTATTCATTTAGGAGCAATGGCTCAGCACGCCAAAGTCACACCTTCGGCTGCCGAACATCAGGCCCAAAAAGCCAATTTTATCAAATCAGAAGAATTCTCGTTGCCGTGTTCGGGCTCGAGAAGTTTCGCGGACATTAGCGATCCGTGGATGCGCTCGGTTACTTCTGGAGCCGTGATCCATGGTGCACCAAACAGATCGGCATTGCAACTGAAAAAGGACGCCAAAACCCGATTGAAGTTGGAGAATTCGAGTCGCGATCAGAACCCGGAAGTGGCAAACCCTTTGGCTGTAACGCCAACATTAGGAACCAACTTTTTGGGCAATGAGATGTTCGGAGGAACTCCCACAGACAATACCATGGGTATTTCGAATGGAGGCATTATTGTGAGTGCAGACAATTCTACCATGGAAGTGTATAATGGCGATGCGCAGAATCCATATCTCTTCACGCTTACGTCACATTCCGATTTTTTCAGTTTTCTGAATCCAGCTCCTACAGCCAACATCTACGACCCGAAAGTACTTTACGATAGTGGTTCTGACCGTTTCATCTACATGATCCTTCATGGAACATCCTCGCAACAAAGCGAGTTGCTCATCTGTTTTTCGCAGACCAATAATCCCGCAACGGGAAGTTGGTGGGTATACCGCCTTCAGGCCAATGTGGCGCATCCTGGTTCGTGGTTCGATTACCCGAACATTGCGGTAAGCAACAATGAGCTTTACATTACCGGCAACATGTTCACCGATGCAGGACAAAACTCTGGGAACATCCTTTTTCAGATTGAGAAAAATGCATGCTACAATGGTCAGAACATCAATTATCAGTACTGGGCCAACGTGCAGGACCAGACCAGCGAAACAGCCTTTACCATGGTTCCACTTAGCTGGGGACAGCAAGGAAACTACGGGCCAGGCGTGCTGTTGGCAGCCAACGAAACATCTGAACCATCTGATCGGATCATGCTTTTTGACCTTACCGATGATATGAGCGCAAGCAATGAGCAGCTGAATGCCTACAGCGCCAATACATCGGCCTTCGATGTGGGTGGATATGCCGCTCAAAGTGGTTCGAGCACGCAATTGGATATTGGCGACAACCGTATATTGAGCGGATTCTACCTGAATGGAATCATCCACTTGGTATTCTGTAGCGATATTGGCCAAGGTTGGAATGGCATCAATTACAAACGCATTGCCACCAACGATCTTTCTGTGCAGAGTTCCACTTTTGGCAATGTTGGAACCCACGATTACTGCTACCCCGCTGTGGCCTCATCCGGTTCATCTGCCAGCGATAAATCGGTCATCATCGCGTTCCTACGCTCTGGACAGGATATTTTTCCTGAATTCCGTGCTGTGAACTGCGATCACGACATGCAATGGAGCAGTTCCATGCTGATAAAGCAAGGCACTGATGATGTAAGCATCAGCGGAAACAACCCCGACCGTTGGGGCGATTACACGGGAATTAGCAGAAGAAACGGTGCAAGCCGAACGGTTTGGGCATCGGGCTGCTACGGCATGAGTGGCAACCACTGGAACGTGAACAATGGTTGGAACACGTGGATTGCAGAGCTGAGCGATGGCGGTCAGCCTGGAGCGGTTGGCGATGTGGAAGCGTCCACCGCCTTGCGCGTATATCCGAACCCGACCATCGAACGATTTTCCATTGAGTTTGAAATGTTGGAACGCATGGACATCGATGTGAGCATTTACGACATCAAGGGAAATCTGGTAAAGGTTTTGCTACAGGATAATATGAAACCGGGAATGAAAACACTCCACTTCAACCGCAATGCGCTAAGCAGCGGAACCTATTTGATCAACGTGACATCCAACGAAAAAACTCTAGCACATGAAAAGCTTATTATCAATTAGTCTGCTGTCTGTGCTGTTGTCTGTTTGCAATAGCAAGGCCGATAAACAAACAGAAACCGAGACCGAAGAAGCAGCTGTTACCACCAGAATCGACTCTGCAAGACTTCCTTCGGAGAATGTGGTGATGGAAGCCGCAGAACCTGCTGTTGATGGTGCCATCGATCAACCGGAATCTAAACCAGCATCCACCAAACCAGCGTATGAAGGCACCATGCCTGATACTTCTGTAAAGAAAATCGTTGAACATGGCGCGCCTGATAAGGCCCGTAATGATTCTGTGAAAGCTGCTAAAACCAAAGGGAAGTTCTGATTCTGGACTTTAGGTTTTAGGAGTTAGCCAATCATTTATTGGATCATCCATTATGTGCTCAGGATTCTTCTTAGCACCCAGCTTCGCGCGCAATACTTTCATCCATTGGGCTGAAATAGCTATGCTTAAAACATAGACAACTATGTTAAATACATAGCCATTTCTGTGTATAGCATAGTTAGCTATGGCTATAGAATAGTCATCTTACTATAAAACATAAATACCTGTGTTCTACACATACCAAGCTATGTTTTATACATAGTAAGCGTTGTTTTTGACACAGTTATGTATCTTTAAAACATAATCACGTATGTTTTAAATAGAGCCAACTCACTAATTTCTTGATCATGGTGTACCGAAACAGAAAAAAATCGACAAGCAATGGGAAGTTAACGCGCAAGGCAATACCCCAAGAATTCAATACGGCTACGCTTATCCGCGATGCCATGCGCAAGACACGGATGACGCAGGCTGAAATAGCCCGCAGAACATGTCGCAATCCGAACACGATAAAGAACCTGCGTAGGCGAAAAAGCATTCAGTCGAGCATCTTGCACGAACTGTCCATTGCCATGGGTGTAGACCTTTTTCGCCCCTTAAGTGACAACCTGCCCGAGCAGATCCGCTCCAACCCGGACACGGCAAAGATTGAAGCCTTGAACGCAGACAAACTGGCCTTGCAGCAACAGATAGATGAGTTGAAAGCACAGCTTGCCCAGCTACGCGAAGACAATGGCTACCTGAAGAAGATGATCGACATTATGGCCAAGAAGTAAAACAATTTAACTCCCTAATCTCTGGAATACCATCGCTTTGGACTTCTTGACGTGTGCAATACCGCGATTATGATAACCATACGTTCTTCTATAAGGTAATGCACCAGATAAGGGAACACTTTGACCGTGGCCGTGTGAATATCTCTATATCGTTTTGTAAATAATTGAGGATTCATTCGAAGTTGAGTAAAAACAGCCCTTATCTCAGCAACAAATCGCTTACCTAAGTCTTTACTTTGTGTTTCGTACCACTCGGCCGCTTCGGTAATATCCTGTTCGGCAACACTTTCAAGTATTACCTGATAACTCATAGCTTTTGCTCGAGGTCGTCCAACGCTTCATTGGCATCTCTACCAGTACTTGGGTTTGCGCGGTAATGCTCCACACGTTCGTTCAACACACTCTTGTGCCATTCGGGAATCTCGGTTTCGCCTTCCACCTCCAACCCTAGGTTATGGATAAGCTCCATCACAAAATCATACCTGTCTTCTGGAATTCTTAGGGTCACTTGTTTCATGGTGTTGGAATTTTGCGTCTATCAAATTTAAGGAATCCATCTAGGTAGAGACGCGATGCATCGCGACTTTACAAGATCACTCCCCCACAATCCTCACCGTCTCGGCAGGGCGGATGATCTTTCGGACAGGAAGCCAGGCGGCCAGCAGTCCGATGGTGCCAACCACAAGGAAAACGGACAGCACGTCCATTGGCTGCACTTCTACCGGATAGGACTGCACGATGTAGTTTCCGCCCGAGTTGAGTTTGATGAGTTCGAACTGGATCTGTGACCAGCAGACCAAAAGTCCGAGGATGAGTCCTCCAACGGCACCGATCATGGAAATGAAGATGCCTTCGAGCACAAAAATGCGTTGGATGAGTTGCTCGCTAGCGCCCATGCTGCGCAGAATATTGATGTCTTTTTTCTTTTCGAGGATGAGCATGGTAAGCGAACCGATGACGTTGAAAATGGAGATCATCAGGATAAATGAGAGTATCATGAACACGGCCCATTTCTCGCTTTTCATGATCTTGTAAAGCAGCTCATTCTGTTGAAATCGGTCTTTGACCACGTAATCTGCCCCCAATTTCTCTTGAATTTCTTCACGAACAGATTCCATGTTGGCCTTCGGGTCTAGCGCCAATTCCAAGGAAGAAACGCGGCCTTCGTGATCAAGCAATTCGCGCACGAATTTGATCGGTGTAAGCACGTATTTGAGGTCAAAATCTGCCTGAATGGAAAACACACCAGTAGCGTAGATCTGTTTCACGTTGAATGCCTTTGTCGGGTCGATGGTGGCACTGGAACCGCGCTTGGGCACATAGATCTGTAAGGGATTGATCGGGTCGTTCACATTGGCCGAAAGATGATAGGCCACGCCCGAACCGATAAGCGCTGCCGGTGCACCATTCACATGCATGAAAGGGTCGCCATCCACGATCATGCTATCCATGTCGGTCAGTTCCAGAAAGTTGTCGGAAACGCCCTTGATGCGTGCGAAATACTGCTTATCTCGATAACGGATGAGGCAACTTTCCTCCAACACCTCCACATATCCGAGCACGCCATCCGTAGCAAGAATTTCTGCTGTGGGAATGGCGCTCAATTCAACCGTTTTCCCTTCGGTAGGTTTGATGACAATAGGTGCTTCAAACACGTTGTAAAGCGAAATCACCAATCCTTCAAATCCGTTGAAAACGGACAGCACAATAACCATGGCAGCCGTTACAACAGCCACTCCGGCCACCGAAATTCCAGAAACGATATTGATCGCATTGTGCGACTTCTTAGAGAAGAGGTAGCGTTTGGCGATATGGATCGGAAGATTCAAGAATCGGTCTATCCGCCCTTCAGGAGATTGTCAATTCGCTCAATGTGATCGAGCGAATCGTCTATGAAAAACATGAGTTCTGGAGCTACGCGAAGCTCGCTGCGTTCGTGTGCTAGGAACTTCCGTACTTCCCACTTCCGTTCCTTTATCAGGTCTACCACTGCTTGTTTGTCTTCCACCGCAAAAATGCTCAGATACACTTTTGCAACACCGAGATCGGGACTGACCTTCACGTCTGTTACGGTTATCATACCACCTTTGGCGTATAACGATGCATTCCGCTGAAAGTAATTGCCCAACTCGCGTAGGATCACTCTCGAAACCTTTTTCTGTCGCGTTGTTTCCATTGGTACAAAAGTACTCGCTATAACAGGCAAATCCGAAAAAATGAAAATCCGAAAAGAATGACCGATGGCCGTCTCTCCACGCCTTTGGAGGGGTTGGGAGAGGCTCTTCTAAAAGTATATTTGCGCCATGCAGAATTATTGGGGCATCATCGGGCTTCTCAAGAATTACAAAGGACACGTGCTTACCGTGGTGCTTTTCAATATTCTGTCGGTGGTGTTTTCGCTGTTCTCACTCACGATGGTGGTTCCGCTGCTTGGCGTTTTGTTCGGCATTCAACCCATTGTAACGGTTAAACCTGCCTTCACACTCAATCCAAATGCACTGATAGACCGCTTCTATTACGAAGTGAGTCAACTGATCCTGAATGATGCGGGCGAAGTGACCGTTGAAGGTCAGATGCACGCGTTGGTGTTCATCTGCATCTTCGTCATCATCACCTTCTTTCTCAAAAATCTGTTCCGCTATTTGGCGCTTTACGCAAGCGCTCCGCTTAAGAATGGCGTGGTGCGCGACATCAGAAACAGCTTGTATCATAAGGTAGTGAACCTTCCAATCGCTTATTTCTCTGAAGAGAAAAAAGGAGACATCATTGCTAAAATGACCAGCGATGTGCAAGAAGTGGAAAGTTCCATCATGAGTTCTGTTGAAGTGGTTTTCAAGGAGCCATTCGCCATTGTGTTTTTTCTTGGAACGTTGGTGGTTTGGAGTCCCGAACTGACCATGTTTGTGCTCATTCTTCTACCCGTTACAGGTCTTGTAATCGGTCGCATTGGTAAGAGTCTAAAGAAATCTTCCAAGAAGGTTCAGAACCAAATGGGCGTGCTTGTTTCGGCCATGATCGAAACGCTTTCCGGGCTGCGCATCATCAAGGCATTCAACGGCATCGAATCGTCCATTCAGAAATTTCAGCATCAGAATCAAGAATACATGAACCTGAAGGTCAGAATGACCCGCAAGCAGCATTTGGCCAGCCCACTGAGCGAGGTTTTGGGAACACTGGTGATGGTGTTGGTCATTTACCGCGGTGGCTCTTTGGTGCTTAGTGGAGATGGCCTAACGGCCGATCTGTTCATTGGCTACATTGTGGTGTTCTCGCAACTGATACAACCTTCCAAATCGTTGACCTCTGCCGTGTACATGATACAAAAGGGAATGGCAGCCGTTGAGCGCATCGACACGGTTCTGGAAGCGAAAGAGACCATTCAGGAGAAACCAAACGCCATTGGGCTTCCTGCATTTGAAAAGGAAATTGAGTTTCGTGATGTGAGTTTTTCTTACGAGAACGGAGTGAACGTTCTGAAGGGGATAAACCTCATCGTTAAGCGAGGTAGAACCATTGCCATAGTTGGTCCTTCGGGCGCTGGAAAAACCACACTGGTAGATCTGCTTCCGCGATTTTACGACCCTACGGCAGGTGCTGTTTTCATTGATGGAATTGATATTCAAGACGTGCGTGCTTGGGATCTTCGCGCTAAACTTGGAATTGTAACACAGGAAGCCATTCTCTTCAATGATACGGTGTTCAACAACATCGCTTTCGGACTGACTGGTATTACAGAAGCCGAAGTGATCGCTGCGGCCAAAGTGGCCAATGCGCACGATTTCATTTCTCAATTGGATAAAGGCTATCACACCAATATTGGCGAAGATGGCGGTAAGCTTTCAGGTGGACAGCGGCAACGAATCAGCATTGCACGCGCCATCCTGCACAATCCACCGATTTTGATCTTGGATGAAGCTACTTCGGCTTTGGATGCCGAAAGCGAAAAACTCGTTCAGGATGCGCTTTTCAAGTTAATGGAGAACCGCACTTCGTTGGTCATTGCGCATCGTTTGTCCACCATTCAGTTTGCTGATGAGATCATTGTGATCGATGAAGGACAGATCATTGAGCGAGGTAATCATACAGGTTTAATTGCTCACAATGGTGTTTACAAGAAGCTGTATCAGATGCAGGCGTTTGTCTGATTCAGACCTTGAACCGCTTGACCCATTCCCCGAAATCGAATAGCGCGAACAAGGGCTTCTCTTCGGGTTTATCTCCCAACTCAGAGAAATCCTGATACAACTGCAGCCATAGTTTTTTCAATTCAAAAGAATCGGCCCGAAGCAAATCGCCATAATGCTTCAACGTTCGTTGCGCGGTAGCTGAACCAAAACCTCGCGGATCACGCTTCTGGCTTCGCAACAACGATTCTACAAGTTCAAGGTCATCTAATTCATAACGAACGATGATGTTTAAGATTGAAGCTAGTTGCCGTGTCAGCATACTCGCCTCACCGGGCATATCAATGATGGCGCGTATCCATTTGGTACAACGTTGATACTCACCGGCCATGACGTGCAACACCATTCCGTTGTAAAGGAAAACCAAACGGAACGGCTCTTTCACGGGTGCAAAAGCTATCCTCACCTCCGCCCAAAGTTCATCGGCCCGTTTTGCTCCATCATTGAAACGCTGTTCGTGGAAATAGGCTTGCAATTCGTGGTTAGCAGCATAGACGGTCGTAAACTCCTTCACGTTCGCCAGATCTTTGAAGATTGGGGTCGATGGTGCAGCACGCAGTTCGTTCAGCCAATCGGTGAAT
Source organism: Flavobacteriales bacterium (assembly GCA_021739695.1). NCBI lineage: Bacteria > Pseudomonadati > Bacteroidota > Flavobacteriia > Flavobacteriales > Flavobacteriales bacterium. Next base: position 110,528 of record JAIPBM010000012.1, read on the forward strand.
TCGGGCGTAAAACCTTTTGCCGAGAGTTTACTGACGTAGCTGTTCAGTCGGTTGAAGTAATCCTGCGCGCGACCTGCCGCCAATGCCGGATTGCTACGCAGCAATTGCAACGATTGCAGATAGCTCTGTTCCGAGGCATCGCTATTCAACAAAAGCGAATGGCAGATACCCCAGAACGTGTGGAAATAGTACTTGGAAACAGGTGTCATGGCCCGTTCCATATCATTCACCAACCGATGCTGTATCAGTTGTTCAAGTCGCTCCCGCTCTGCCTCATCCCTCACCGAACCCGAACCCAAACGGATGTCGAGTAGCTCGCGGATGAGCGCGTAATAGGCCGATTCGTTCAGCATGTTGTTCAGATACTGCTGCTCGCGCGCCAACAGCTGCCGATTCACCACGATTCCATCGCCATATTGCATGGTCTTGAGCAACTGAACCGCTAGCAACGCGGTGTTCCAGAAAAGGCCATCTGCTGCCCGTTGCTCCAGTTTTTTCAGCAGTTCCACGGCATCATCGGTGCAACCGTGCGCGTGCAACGTGCCAGCTTTTCGGATGCCATGCTCTACGGAATTGCGTTCTCCGCTTTCGCGACCGAAGTGGACCAACGCATCCAATATCTGGTGTTTGAGGTGATTCTTGGTTACGGGCAGGTTAGCGGCCCACTTTTCTGAGCCGTATCGTTGGCGTATGTCATTATCGGCCAACTGTGGGTCTTTTGCCAACACTTCGAACAGCGACAAATGGTTGGCACCATCGCCCCCACGCTGGGCATAAAGTCTGAAATACCGCTTTTCAGAAGCCGTCAGACCTTTAACCAGTTTTCGCAGTGAATCGTCCATTTTGTGTAAGGAACGAAGATAGAATTCAGTTAGATGATTCGCTCCAGACCTTTAATGTTTGTAAAACTCTGTTTTTACAGAATAATCCGTCTGAACGTATTTCGGGATTGAATTCCAACTCCTTCAACATGAAAAAATATCTACTCTTCCTTTTGCTTGCTTGCGCTGGTTCGGCCAATGCGCAAACGATCGCTGCCGGTAACGGCCACACCGTTTATATCTGCCCCACTGGTTCGGCCGTGTCGGCCGGGCGCAATAATGCCGGACAATTGGGCTGGGGTCAGTTGCTCTCGCTAACAAACGTAACGGTCGATGTTCAGAACCTGACCGGCATTGCGGCTGTTTCGGCTGGCGATGAGCACACACTTTTCCTGATGGAGGATGGAACGGTTTACGCCTGTGGCCGAAACTGGGACGGCCGCCTCGGATTGGGCAACTATACGGGTACAAATGTTCCGCTACAGATACCCGGTCTCACCGACATCATTGCCGTTTCGGCCGGGCATTTCCATTCGCTGTTCCTCAAAAGCGATGGCACTGTTTGGGCCACGGGCGACAACTACTACGGTGCGCTCGGCAATGCCAGTACCACCACAAGCAACGTTCCGGTGCAGGTGGGCATTTCGGGAGTAAGTGCCATTGCTGCAGGTTCGTACTTTTCATTGTTTCTGAAGCCCAATGGCGAGGTGTGGGGCTGTGGCTACAATCAGGACGGGCAGCTCGGTACGCAGAACTACAATAACGCTGATGTACCCGTTCAGATGGTTGTAAGCAGTGTGGAAAAGATCGCTGCAGGTCTCGCGCATTCAATCATGGTGAAGTTCGATGGCACGGCATGGTCGTGTGGGAGAAACGATCTGGGGCAGCTCGGACTGGGTGGTTTCGGAGGTGGCAATACGCCCACCGTGCTTGCCATTGGTCTGGGCTCGGTAAGTGCCATCAGTGCAGGTTGGGGTCATTCGGTGTTCCTATTGAATGACGGATCGGTCTATACCGTTGGCGATGACCTGTTTGGCCAATTGGGCAATGATGCGCTGTTTGAAGGAAACGGATATGTGCAATTGGTGAGCGGGTTGAGCAACATCGTTGAAATTGCTGCAGGTGGCGACATTAGTCTTTTCCTAAGATCGGATGGCGCCTACTTCGGCTGCGGAAATAATGATTCCGGTCCGTTGGCAAATGGAACCAATGGTGGTGGCAACTATGAACCTGAACCGATCGAATCTACAATAGCCTGTGCCGTTACTTCGGTTGATGAACCCATGGAAGCGTCTTTCGACCTTATGTGCTACCCGAATCCGGCCGCTGATGTTGTAACGGTTGTTGCCAATTCAGATGCTGACCAAACGCTAGAGGTTTACGATGCCATGGGAAGAATGGTGTTCGCAATAAAAATGAAACAACGCACCCATGTTCCGTTGACCGAACTTCCAGCGGGTGCTTACCTGATTCAGGTAATGGATCTGGAAACAGGCAAGCGTACTTCCAGCAGGGTTTTGAAGCTGTAAGTTTCTCGGTTTAAGGTTCAAAGTCAACGTTACTTTGAACCTTGAACATTAAACCTTGAACTACTTCTTAAACAGCGGCACCGTACTACAAGCCTCACCAAACATCACGGTTTTGGCTATTGGTCGGAGTTTAGTCTCTATCACATGAATAGCTCAATAAGTCCCATTTCAAAGCCTTTAGCAATCTTCATAAAAGTGGATATACGTGGATTCGCCTCGCCTTTTTCAATTAGATGAAGTTGTGTTCGACTCATCTCACAGTCGAATGCAAATTGCTTCTGATCAATGCCACGTTGCTCACGCAACGTCCTGATGCGCACACCTAATCTTTGCAACACTTGTCTTTCGGCAGAATCCACCTTCCGAAAGAGAGGACTTTAGCAAAAACACTTGTTCGTTATGACGAACATTCATTATCATTGCTGAACAAAATGAATGATTCCAAATATCTCAACCATGAAAAAAGCAATGATGATGGTCGGTATTGCTGCTGTGATGCTGACAACTACAACAGGATGTAAGAAAACCTGTGATGACTGGTATGAACTTGAAGATAAGGACTGCGTGGAAATGCGGGAGAAGTTCTACGGTTACTATGTAGGCGTTTATACGCAGAATGGACAAACGTCCAACGGTGCGTTGGAACTAAGTGAGCTCTCTGGAAATGTGCAGCGTATCCGATTGACAGGTAGCAGCAATTACTTCGAACTTACAGGCTCAAATTCATTCGACATGCCGCTTCAACAAGTGGTTGATGTTCAAACCTACACAATGGAAGGTTCTGGTTCTCTTAGCGGGAATCAGATTACGTTCAATGCAACTCAAACGCTAAATGGCCAAACAGTTATCTTGAATTTTACTGGAAGCAAGTAATATCAGACCGATCAAAATGAAAGAAACCCCGCCCCGTGCGGGGTTTTGTTTTTGTGGTGGTTACTTCTTAAAGATCGGCACCGTACTACAAGCCTCACCATACATCACGGTTTTGGCTACTGGTCGGAGTTTAGAGACAAATTCAACGTAGGCTGAAGTAGGTACAGGATACTTGCTGCAACCTTTCACAATTACGCGTTCATCACGGAATTGCTCTAAGTCGAGATTGGCAAGCGATTCTTGGTACAGAACGGTTTCCAAGGTTTCGGGAGTTCCCATCACCACTCGCTTTGCAACTGGTTGCAAATACGTAGCTGCAAGCATGAATGCCCATTGCGGCACAATGGCATCGGCCGAGCATTGAATGTTCACGAAAGCATATTGAAACGCGCTCCAATCAAGGTTTTTCAATTCTTCGCGGTAGTCCTTTTCCCGTAGGATCAATCCTTCAAACAAAAAATCTTTTAGGTCGAATGTAAGACGAGTACCAACTTGGTAAAGGTCTTCCAAGTTGAAGGTAATGAGGCTGCTTTCGGCAACCTTGTTTCTTATTTCGCTTTCTTCAGTCATCCTTCAAGCCATTTATAAAATCCTCCGCCTCGTTCCTCGGCACCTCCTTTTAAAGGAGGAACCGCCCCCCTTTGGGGAGGTCGGAGGGGCTCTTTACATAAAACCAAGTTCAAGCAAGGCCGCTTCACTCATCATGTCCTTATCCCAAGGTGGATCGAAAGTGAGTTCTACTTTTCCGCTTCGCACACCTTTCACCCCACGCACTTTTTCTTCTACTTCCAAAGGCAGGCTTTCTGCCACTGGGCAAGACGGAGAAGTGAGCGTCATCAGTACTTCTGCATGCGCGTCATCGTTCACTTTCACCTCATAGATCAATCCTAATTCGTAAATATCCACAGGAATTTCCGGGTCGTAAACCGTTCTGATCACATCAATGACGCGCTCTTCAATCTGCTTTTTTTCTTCGTTCGAAAGACTCATGACGGGTTGTTCAATTGGGTTTTGAATGCCAATGCATACAATTTCATCTGCTTCACCATGCTTACCAATCCGTTGGAACGCGTTGGAGAAAGATGTTCTTTCAATCCGATCTGATCGATGAAAGAAAGATCGGCATTCACAATCGCATCTGGTTCTTCATTCGAAAGCACGCTGATCAACAGGTTGATGATTCCTTTAGTGATGATGGCATCGCTATCGGCCGTAAAGATCACTTTGCCATTTTCCAGTTTGGCATGTAGCCAAACGCGGCTCTGACAGCCTTTGATCAACAGGTCTTCTGTCTTCAAGCCCTCCTCGATCAATGGCAATTCCTTACCGAGTGAAATGATGTGCTCGTACTTATCCATCCAATCATCAAAAAGTGAAAACTCATCAATGATCTCTTGTTCCTTCCGTTCAATATTCCCCACAGTTCCTACCATTAAAACATTCGTTTTACGCGTTCTATTCCTTCAACAAGCCTGATCACCTCTTGTTTTGTGTTGTATACCGCAAACGAGGCGCGCACGGTTCCTGGCACTTCAAAGAAATTCATTACCGGCTGCGTACAGTGGTGTCCTGTTCGCACTGCAATTCCCAATTTATCGAGGATCACACCAGTATCATACGGATGAATTCCATCCAGCACGAACGACACCAGACCAGCTCGTTCCTTAGCAGTTCCAATGAATCGAAGGCCTTTTATATCGCGCAGCTGACTGACCGCAAAGCGCGAAAGTTCTGCTTCGTGCTCACCGATAAAATCGTAGCCAATGCTGTTAATGAAATCGATGGCCGCTCCCAGTCCAATTCCGCCTGCAATGTTGGGTGTTCCAGCTTCAAACTTATGAGGTAATTCGTTGTAAGTCGTCTTCTCAAAGGTCACATTCTTGATCATGTCACCACCACCTTGCCAAGGCGCCATATCATTCAGCAACTCCTCTTTCCCGTATAGAATTCCAACGCCTGTTGGGCCATACATCTTATGGGCTGAAAAGACATAGAAATCGCAATCGAGTTCTTGCACATCCACCGGAATGTGATGAATCGCTTGTGCACCATCAATCATCACAGGAATGTTCTGCGCATGCGCAATATCAATCATTTCCTTAATCGGATTGATGGTTCCTAAGGAATTGGATACATGCACCAACGAGATCAGCTCCGTTTTCGGACCGATCAGTTTCTTAAACTCTTCAATATCGATTTCACCTTCCTTCGAAATCGGAATCACTTTCAGAATGGCGCCTTTACGCTCGCAGAGCATTTGCCACGGCACAATATTGCTGTGGTGTTCCATGGCGGTTATCAGAATCTCATCGCCTTTGCGAACCAGATTTTCCCCAAATGAACTAGCTACGAGATTGATTCCGCCTGTTGTTCCAGAAGTGAAAATCACTTCGTGATCATATTTGGCGTTGATGAACTTCTGTACTTTCTTCCGAACATCTTCATACGCAGCAGTTGCATCCTGACTTAAGGTGTGTACGCCACGGTGAATGTTGCTATTCTCGTACTCGTAGTAATGCGAAATCGCATCGATGACCGACTGCGGCTTCTGCGAAGTGGCGCCATTATCCAAGTAGATAAGTGGCTTCCCATTCACCTCTCTTTTCAGGATCGGGAACTGGGCTCGGATGGCTTCAATATCGGTCAGCAGTTCGCTCATGCACGCATTTCTTTCAGCTTCGCTTGAATTTTCTCTTCGAGAATGGCACGTAATTCTTCGTTCGAAATGCTATTCAGCACTTCACTTGCGAAAGCTGTCAGTAACAAAGCCGTAGCACCGAACTCATCCAAACCTCTGGCGCGAAGGTAAAATACTGCCTCTTCATCCAACTGTCCTGTTGTACTTCCATGCGAACATCGAACGTCATCGGCATAGATCTCCAACTCAGGTTTTGAGTTCATTGTTGCCTCATCAGACAACAGAATATTGTTGTTTGATTGATAGCCGTTGGTCTTCTGCGCATCGCGATGAACGAACACTTTCCCATTGAAAACACCCGTTGCGTTTCCAGAAAGAATACCGCGATAGGTCTCGTTGCTATCGCAATGCGGAACGAGGTGATCGACATGCGTGTGATTGTCGAACAATTCGTTGCTATTGATCATGTAAAAACCGTTCAGATGTGTCTCTACATTTTCGCCTTTTAGGCGGATGTTGAGGTTATTTCTGATGAGTTTTCCGCTCAGTTGAATGCAATTGGTGGTGAAATTCGCATCGCGCTCGCAACTCACTTCTGTGGTTGTCATAAGGTTTCCTCTTCCAACTTCTTGAACGAAATTCAATTCCAGTCGAGCATTTTTTCCAACCAAAACTTCAGTTGCGTGATTAAGCAACGAGCTTTCAGCTCCCGAACCCAAGAAATGGTATTGACATTTCAAGGATGAATTTTCTTCGAGAACGATGAACAGACGAGTCGCTGTAAATTCACCATCCAGCAAATCAACCACTTGGTTCAACACCAATTCTTCCTCAAGGTGTGTTCCTTTTTTCACTCGGACAACCAGAGCTTTGCCGAACAAAGCCGTGTTCAATGCCGCGTGTGCTTCTTTGCTGTGAATTCCGCTTAACCCGATCAATTTCTCATCGTCAGACCAAGTTATTTCAAGACCGGAAACCTTGGAATTTGAAATGCTGCATTTGTCAGAAACGAAAAGCAAACCATTGTCAAACAAGCGCTTAATATTGGTGTATTTCCAAAGCTCGTGCTTCTTGGAAGGAATACCGTTTTCAGCTAAAAAACCTTCGGCTTCCGAACGAATGACCTTGTAAGTAGCTGGACTTTTTGGCCCAGCCACCAAATCACTCAAAATCGAAGTTGTCATCGCTTCGCTCATGCTTCAGCCAATTCTTCTTTGATCCAATCGTAGCCTTTCTCTTCTAGCTCAAGCGCCAATTCTTTTGTGCCCGAACGTACGATCTTTCCGTTGTACAGAACATGAACAAAATCAGGAACGATGTAATCCAGCAATCGCTGATAGTGGGTGATTACGATAAAAGCGTTGTCTTTCGTCCGCAATTTGTTCACTCCACTTGCCACAATTCGCAACGCGTCAATATCCAAACCGCTGTCCGTTTCATCCAAAATGGCCAATTTGGGATCAAGCATCGCCATCTGAAAAATCTCGTTTCGCTTCTTCTCTCCTCCAGAAAAACCTTCGTTAACCGAGCGTCCAGCTAAGTTTCCGCTCAACTCTACCAATTGCTGTTTCTCTCGCATGAAAGCGAGGAAATCCTTCGCATCCAACTGCTCCAAACCACGATGCTTACGCACTTCGGCCACCGCATTTTTCATAAAGTTGACGTTGCTCACGCCAGGTATTTCAACTGGATATTGGAACGCCAAGAACAGTCCTTCACGGGCACGTTCTTCAGGAGCCATATCCAACAGGTCTTTTCCATTGAAATCAACTTCACCACCCGTCACTTCGTAGCTTTCATTTCCCGCCAACACGGACGCCAGAGTGCTTTTTCCCGAACCATTCGGTCCCATAATGGCATGCACTTCGCCCGGATTTACGCTCAGGTTAAATCCCTTGAGGATGTCTTTCTCCTCAACGCGGGCTTTCAGATTTTTTATACTTAACAAGCTCATTCGTTTATCTTTTTAACCGCGGAGACACAAAGTTTTAGCAAAGGGCGCGGAGTATTTTTTGCGAACTCAGCGCTATCTTGGCGTCTTTGCGGTTCATTATCATCCAACACTTCCTTCCAGCGAAATCGCTAGTAGTTTCTGCGCTTCCACGGCAAATTCCATTGGAAGCTTGTTCAACACTTCTTTACAATATCCATTCACGATAAGGCCGATGGCCTGCTCGGTGTCCAAACCACGCTGATTGCAGTAGAAGATCTGATCTTCTCCAA